>DAHUXT010000332.1 GCA_027307065.1 Ktedonobacteria bacterium | reverse complement strand
CATCAGCGTGTCGCGATGCACCTTTGCCACCAGTGATGCCGCCGCCACAGCCGGGACCAGCGCATCGGCCTTCACTATGCACCGCACACGCGCTATGCGATCCGGCGGCGCGGGGGGACGCATCTTTCCATCCACGACATACTCATCGGCGTCGAGCGCGGCGATCAGGCGAAAGAATGCCTCGCGGTTCGCCCAGCCGATTCCACGCGCATTGATGTCGTCCACGTCGATTGCCACGATTTCGAGCGCGAGCGCGTGCGTCTTGAGTGCGGTCGCAAGGTCTTCGCGCCGGGCACGAGGCACGGTCTTCGAGTCGCGCAGGAAGCGAGCCAATGCGCCCAGTCGTTCGGCGATATCGTCGGGGAGGATGACCGCCGCGGCCACCAACGGCCCCGCCAGCGCGCCGCGCCCCACCTCATCGAGTCCGCAGCGGCGCACCGGCATCTGTGGCGCGTCCATCAGCGCGGGCTGAAGCACAGGGCGCGCAACGACAGTTGTTCCCAGAGATTCCGGCTGAGACTTGGCGCGCATACGGCACTCCGATGACTTCCGCAGTCCGACAGGCGGCCGTGTGTGCCGCGCTCTGAGTGTACCTGAGCACCGGGATAGTTGCGAAGAGCAGTGTGAGAAATTGCGAGATTGGTGGTCAACGTAGCGTGAGACACGGCAGCACAGAAGTCGGGGAACGCAACAAGGCGGAGGCTGGCTGACTGGAATCAACCGCCTCCGCTGAGGTGAAAATGATGGCTGGAGCGCGAACGCCACCAGCGCGAATCAGACGCGGCGCTCTTTCAGGCGAGCCGCCTTGCCGCGCAGTCCGCGCATGTAATAGAGATTCTTGCGGCGAACAATCGCATGCCGCACCACCTCGATTTTGTCGATGCGCGGCGAGTTCATCAGGAATGACCGCTCGACGCCCACGCTGTGCGCGATGCGGCGCACCGTGAACTTGCGATTCAGACCCTCGCCGTGATGACGGATGACGATGCCTTCGAACACCTGGATGCGCTCGCGCGTACCCTCAACCACCTTGACATGCACGCGAACCGTATCGCCGGAAGCGATTTCTGGCACATCAGTGCGCAGATGTGCTTCCTCCACGGCTCGAATCAATGGAACTACTGACATATATGCGCTCCTTCTCAAGAGAAATGCCAACACCCAGTATAACACGGTTCGTTTCATGCGCGCAACTGGAAATGACTCTCAGCGCCGCATTCGCCGCGATTTGTCGCTTGTTTCACCGCGCCGTGATTATCTTAGCCATAAGTGTGACGACTTTAATCGCCAAATGGTAGCACATCTACCCGCACGTCCGTCACCGCCAGGTCCGGACGCGAATCCTCAATATAGCGCACGGCATGATCTAACACCTCCTGGGCGTGACCTGCCTCGCCGCTGACGTAGGCCAACCCCAATACGGCGACCTGCCAGCTATCCTGCCTGGCCACCTCGGCTGCGGACACCTCAAACTGATTGCGAAGCCGGGCCAGCACCGAACGCACTACCTGTCGCTTGTCTTTGAGCGACGCGCTCGCTGGCAAGTGCAGCGTTACCTGTCCAATTGCTGTGTACATAGCACATCCTCGCGAAATGGTCCGCGATCTCGCTAGTTTCCAGTCGACACCCGCTATGGCACCGACTCATCCAGCACAGAGAGCGGCTGGCGTCTGCCGCTCCGCATCACCAGCAGCAGACTGACGACAATGCACCCCGCGCCAAGCAACGTCGCGGCGGTCAGCGCGTCATGGAGCAGAGCGATGGCCAGCGCCGCGCCGAGAAGTGGCTGAATGAAGAGAATCGGCGCCGCTGCCGAAGCGTCTACCATGCTCAGGCCACGGAACCAGAGCCAGTAGCTCACCACCGTCGTAATGGCCGCGAGATAGAACACCGCGAGCCATCCGCCAAACGAGACGTGCGGCAGCCCCGTGTGCGCCACTGCGATGATGCCGGCGGGCGCCCAGAAAAGCAGACTCCCAGTGATGGTTAGCGCGGTGAACAGCAGCGGCGGCAGCGTCGTGAGCGTTGTCTTGCCGCGCACAGTATACCCCGCCTCAAGCAGCAGCGAGAGCACCGTCAGTACGTCGCCGAGCACCCGCGCATTGTTCCCCGAACCAAAATTCGGCACCAGCCCGCGCTCTACGATCAGGTAGACGCCCAGCAACCCGATGGTAAGCGCCGCCACTCCGGTCCGCGTTACTCGCTCGCGCAGGAAGATCCAGGAAAGCAGCCCGGTGAAGATCGATTCCGTGGCGATGAGCAATGCGACATCAGAGGCCGTGGAGAGTGAGAGGCCAATGTACTCAAGTGCCTTGTTCAGCACGAAGCCGAGCAGTGTCAGTTGCAGCAACAAGAAGAGCGTTCGCCCGTCGCGGGGAATCTGCTTACGGTAGTAGATCAGCACCGGCACGAGCAGCAGCGACGCCACCAGAAACCGGATCGCATTCAGCTCGATGGGCGGAATCTCCACCAGCGCTATTTTGCCAATGGCATAGGTGCCCGCCCACAACACATTCGCCAGCACCAGCGCGCCGAACGCGGACCGTCGTGAACCCGCAGCGGGTCGAGCGGTCCTGCCCGATGTCGCCGATGCCATGAATCTCTCCCAAAGTCGTCCGTTGAACGCACACACCCGCTCATCTTACCACTGCGCGCGCTTCCCATGGAAGCGACACGGCATAACGGGACTGGATCGACTATCGGCGTGGTCGGCATGAGTGGGGGCTGTGGTACGATACGCGTGGCTAGCATTCCGCCATTATCTACCACCGTACCACTCATCACATCCAATCATCTGGTTCGACAAGGAGTAACACACCGATGCCGCATGAGGTCGTGCTTCAGACCAACCTCCCGCTGCCGCTCTTCGGGCGTGGCAAGGTGCGCGACACCTATGATCTGGGCGACCGCCTGCTGATGGTCGCCACCGACCGGGTCTCGGTGTTCGACGTCATCCTTGGTGACGAGATCCCCGACAAGGGCCGCGTGCTCACCGCACTGTCGACGTTCTGGTTTGAGCGCACGCGCGACATCATCCCCAATCACCTCATCGGCATCGAGTCCGCCGACCTACCAGAATCGCTCACCAATACGCCCGACACCGTGCGGATGCTCGCTGACCGCTTCATGCTGGTGCGCAAGGCGAAGCGGCTGGATTTCGAGTGTGTTGTTCGCGGCTATCTTGCGGGCAGCGGCTGGGCGGATTATCAGCGGACGGGCGCGGTCTGTGGCGTGAAACTTCCGGCGGGACTCCGCCAGGCGGACCAGCTTCCTGAACCGATCTTTACGCCTGCCACCAAAGCCGAGACCGGCCACGACATCAACATCTCACTCGAAGAGATGAAGAACAGCGTGGGTGAGGACATCGGCCAGGCCATCGCCGATGTCAGCATTGCCATCTATCGCGCGGCGGCAACCTACGCGCTCGATCGCGGTATCATCATTGCCGACACCAAGATGGAATTCGGTCTGCTCGACGAGCAGCTTATCCTGATTGACGAGGTGCTCACACCCGACTCGTCTCGGTTCTGGGCCGTTGGCGAATACGCCCCTGGAGCGTCGCCGCCGAGCTTCGACAAGCAGTACGTGCGCGACTGGCTGACCTCGCCGGCCTCCGGCTGGGACCGCAGCGGCCCGCTCCCGCCGCCGCCGCTGCCCCCCGAGGTGGTCGAGCGGACCCAGCAGACCTACGTCGAGGCCTACTCGCGGCTGACCGGTCTGACCTGGGCTTAATCGCGTCAATGGTCCGGGGAAGGAAGGGGCGGTGGAATACTGGTCCCGGTACGCAT
>DAHUXT010000331.1 GCA_027307065.1 Ktedonobacteria bacterium | reverse complement strand
AAGCGGGCGCAGCGTGGACGCCTGGCGCGGGGATGGGAGTAGGAAGGCAGAACAGGCACAGCGCTTGCCAGAACGGGTGCGCGTCGGATACAATGCGAGACGAACGGTACGCATCGCGCGCTGCGAGTGGCGGCGCGTATCGGCTCGCCGGTGTGGCGGAACGGTATACGCGACAGTCTCAAAAACTGTTGCCCTTCACGGGCTTGTGGGTTCGAATCCCACCACCGGCACCACAGCATTCATACGGCTTCGGGCCAGTCCCCGCCTATTTCTCATACTGACTGAGTTGCCGCTTCGTCAGCATATCAGTCGGCCTATGCCCCAAACTTCCCTCATTGCCTGCGCCTATCACTATCACTCATCTGCCGCCTATGCGTGGGCGAAGTATTCGCCGACCACACTCTAGGCTGGTTGCGGTTAGTAGGTACACTTGACTAACTAAACGTTCTTGGGTATGCTTGTCGCCAAGCAGTCTCTGTACCGCGCAACCGCCGCGGATTGCCGTATGGCACAGTGCGCGAGCCACAATGGTGATGGAGGTCGCCGGTGATCTCGTCATATTCCATCGCTGCCGCCGCATCCTCATGCAGTCGCCCGATACGCAGGCGCGACCACTTCGAATTGCACCACCAATTGGACATAGGAATGGGGCGTTCGCCCTTTGTCACTTCGGTTCGCCAAGGATTAGGCCAGCAGTGCGTAGCGTGAAAATTGTTGGTGGGCGCTCAGGTCTGGGATAAGACATGAGCTACTCACAGTCGATTCATGACAGGGATTGAGTAGATGTCCGCGAAAGGAGGTATCGCGCTGGTATGGTCACGCCTGAGATGAGCCACCGCTCAGGCGTCGCAGGCATTAGACGAGCTGACATGCCCATCATATCCGTCTCAGCCCCGGCCATTTCGGCCCTCGGCTCGCCAGTACGCAAAGGAGAGCGGCATGAACATGTATCGGCAATTCACCCACAACATCCACGAACGCCGTCGAACGAGACTCTTTGGCGCCACCGCTTTACTGACCACTACCATCATTGTGCTTGCGCAATTTATAGCTCCTGCAACCGCGACAACGCATGCTCAGACGTCCCCCGCGCTTGCAACGCCATCATACGGCTGCACCTCGCCAAGCGACTGCCTCTCGAAAATGACTCTGGCGGAAAAAGAGGGGCAGATGACACAGGTAGAAAACAATGCGTTTTCCCAGCGGGGAAATTCGGTGACTGACATCAAGACCTATTTCATTGGGTCGGTATTGAGCGGCGGCGGGGGTGGGCCAAACGGCACGTCAGGAGGAACCGCGTCGCAATGGGCCGACATGACCGACAATTTCCAGAACTACGCGCTGCAGACACGACTGGGCATTCCGCTGATCTACGGCGCCGACGCGGTCCACGGCCATAACAATGTGTATGGCGCGACGCTCTTTCCGCACGATATTGGCATGGGCGCAACCCACGATACCGCGCTCATCACCCAGGCAGCGCAGGTCACGCGTGACGAGGTACTGGGTACGGGCGTCCGCTGGACATTCGCGCCGTGTATTTGCACGCCACAGGATATCCGCTGGGGGCGCACCTACGAGGGGTACAGCGAGAATCCAACCGATACCGCTGCCGATGGATCCGCCGCGATCGTCGGCTTCCAGGGACCAAATGGCGCACTGGGGCCAACGAACATCCTCGCGACGGCAAAACATTACATCGGCGACGGGCACACCGCGTGGGGCACGGGCTCGCCCTATCTCAACGAGGGCGACGCGCAGATTACCGAACAGCAAATGGATACCATCGATCTACCGCCATATCAGTCGGCCGTTACCAACAAAGTCGGCTCGGTCATGATCTCCTACAGCAGTTGGAATGGGCTCAAAGATCACGCCAACCAGTACCTGATCACCACCAAGCTCAAGGGCACAGGCACCGATAGCAACGGGACACCAAATCTCGGATTCCAGGGTTTCGTGGTATCGGATTGGCAGGCGATCGACCAGATTTCATCGGATTACAACTACGATGTGCGCACGGCGATCAATGCTGGCATCGATATGGTGATGGTCCCCGATAACTACAAGACGTTCATCAGCACGCTCGATACCGAGATCAAGGCTGGGAACATTCCGACGGCGCGCATTGACGACGCCGTCACGCGCATCTTGACCGCGAAGTTCGCGCTGGGCCTGTTCACCCAGCCCTATACCGACCGCAGCTATACGGCGACGGTGGGATCGGCGGCGCATCGGGCCGTAGCACGGCAGGCGGAGCGCGAATCGCTGGTATTGCTGAAGAATAACAATGTCCTGCCGCTGTCGAAGACGGGGAGCTACACGCTGGTCGTCGGCGGTGACCACGCGGATAACCTGGGCTATCAGTTGGGCGGGTGGTCAATCACCTGGCAGGGTGGCAGTGGCACAACCACGGTTGGAACGACACTCTGGCAAGCGATTCAGCAGGCCGGGCTCTCGTCCTCGGTGAAACTCAAGTTTGTCGGGACGCAGACGAAAGGTCGTTACACCGGGGATGTTGGCATCGTCGCCGTTGGCGAGACGCCCTATGCCGAGGGCAATGGTGATACGAACACGCTGGCGCTGAACAGTTCGGGCGCGGCGGAAGTCACGGACGTCTGTAGCCGTGTGACGAAGTGCATCGTGCTCCTGTTCTCTGGCCGCCCGATGATCATCAACACGCAGTTGAATCAGTCCTCCGCGTTTGTCGCCGCGTGGATTGGCTCGACCGAGGGCGAGGGCATCACCGATGTGCTATTTGGCGACTACGGCTTCACCGGCAAGTTGACCTTTACCTGGCCAAGCGCGGTGACACAGGAGCCTTGCAACAAAAACAACGGGTGCACAGGCGCGCTGTTCCCATATGGGTTCGGCCTTACACCCTTCTAGCCTGGATTATTCACGGAGGGCAAAGCGAGCGGCGAGGAGGCGCCAGAGCGGCTCGCCGGGGTGACTGCTCGCGAGATGGAGGTGGGACGTCTCCGCGTGCTGGCGGACCCAGCCGCCGATCTTGACGAGACGGATCCGCAGGGTGTCCAACTGGAGGCGGGCGACGCCAGCCTGCATGAGTTCGCGGCGCAGCGTGTCGAGCAGCCAGTAGGCGGCGGCATGAAGCAAGAGGCGGAACTGATTCGCCCAGAAGCGGTGGCAGCTGAGGCGATCGGCGAAGCAGGCGTCCTTGAGGTCTTTGATCCAGAGCTCCGGTTCGCCGCGACGTCCGTACCAGTTGTAGAGGGTGAGCGGCGTGAGATCGGTCTGGCTGGTCACCACAAAGCGCAGATTGCTGCCTTTGGCCAGTTCCTCGGCTTTGTACGCCACGCGCCGCTCGTGTGGCCACGAGTCGGCGCCACTCGCGCCTGCGCAAGGTGGTAGCAGGCGCGTCGATCCACGGCGTTCTCCAAACGCGAGAGGGTGGGCTGACTGGCCAAATCGGCACTCGGCTCGTGCGGACGGCGGCCGCAGACCAGTTTGAGCAGCGGGTCGCACCGCAACGTATCGGCGTCGTCCTGGTCTTCGTAGCTGCTGGCGATCTGCAGGAGGCGTTGGCGCAGCAAGAGCGCGAGTGGATGGCGGACCGGCCCGCGGCGCCAGTCGCGGATCTGCTCCGCGAACGCGGCGGACACGCCTAAGCGGTCGTCGGCGCGTGCCAGCCAGACGAGCCTGCCATCGGAGCTGAGCTGCCCAGCGTCGAACGTCACCGACAGCATCGTGGTAGGCACGGTGGGTAGGGATGTGCGAGAATCGGACATGAGTGAGCCTCCTGGCGATGGTGAGTCTATGATTCAACT
>DAHUXT010000330.1 GCA_027307065.1 Ktedonobacteria bacterium | reverse complement strand
ATGGCTGACGTGCCGCTGGTCATCCCTGAGGTCAATCCGCACCATCTGGCGGCACTCACGACCCAGCGAAGGGTGCGCGGATGGACGGGGGCGCTGGTCACGAACCCCAACTGCTCGACCATCGGGTTGGCTCTGGCCCTGGCTCCGTTGATGCGCTTTCAGCCCCAACAGGTGCTGGTGACTACGCTCCAGGCGGCTTCTGGCGCGGGCTATCCTGGCGTCGCGTCGCTCGACCTGCTCGATAACGTCATCCCGTTCATCGCCGGAGAGGACGAAAAGATCGAGACCGAGCCGCGCAAGATTCTCGGCGCCTGGCAGGACGGCCATTTCGTTGACGCCCCGCTGCGCTTGAGCGCCCAGGCCACCCGCGTTGCAGTGAGTGACGGCCACCTGGCAACCGTCAGCGTCAAATTCGCGCGCGTGCCAGAGATCGAGGAGATTCTCGCGGCATGGGGCGATTTCGCTGGCGAGCCGCAGCGGCTACGTCTGCCGACCGCGCCAGAACATCCGCTGCGCTACCTGGATGCTCCCGACCGTCCCCAGCCACGGCTCGACCGCGACCAAGAGAACGGCATGAGTGTCACCATCGGACGGCTGCGGCGGTGCAGCGTGCTCGATGTCCGCTTCATATGCCTCAGCCATAACACACTACGAGGCGCGGCAGGCGCGACGCTGCTCAATGCGGAACTGGCCTACGCGCGCGGATTGCTTCCTGTCGAAGGGAGGGAAAGATGATCGTCGTCAAATTCGGTGGCAGCTCGCTCGCTGGCCCTGAGCGGATGCTGGCGGCGGCCCGTATCGTGGCAATGCACAGGCAGCGGGAAGAAGTGGTTATCGTCGTCTCGGCGATGACGGGCGTCACCGATGCGCTGCTCACTCTCGCCGAACTGGCCCTGCGAGGGTCGCTTTCCTGGCGAGCCACCTATGATGACCTGCGCGGCTGGCACGACCGGACGCTTGCGGCACTGACAACGTATCGGGGCAGTACGCCAACATTGACACTCGACGACCTCTGGCGTGCAATCGAGGCCGATCTGGCGTCGCTCGTGTGCGACGACACTGGCAACAGTCGGGGCGAGACTGTGGCGGTCTTCTCTGCGTGGGGCGAGCGCCTCTCGATCCGGCTCTTCACGGCAGCGCTTGCTCATTTCGGCGGCGAGGCAACGGCCTTTGAGGATGCGCCCGTCATCGTCGAGCATGCTCGTGGCGGTGTAGGGCACCGCTGGAAAGCGTCGGTTGCGGCGACACGCGAGTGGCTGTGTGACCCGATTTCCAACCTACTCGCGCTACGACAAACGCCCGTTTTGCCTGGCTATCTCGCCTTGACCGAGGACGGGGCTTACACAACGCTCGGCCGCAACGGCTCGGATTATTCGGCGGCGATCATCGGGGCGGCGCTCGATGCCAGCGCGGTCTATCTCTACAGCGATGTCGCTGGCATTCATGATGCGGATCCGCGAACGGCGCCCCACACACATTTGCTTCCCGTGCTCAGCTACGACGAGGCCAGCTTGTTGCTTGCCGATGGCGCGCGAGTCGTTCATCCGGCGAGTCTGCCACCGCTCGCGAAACGAGGCATCCCGTTGCGCCTGCGCAGCTCGTTCGACCCAGACGCGCCCGGAACGGACATCGGTGGTATATCCATTCGCATCACGCGCACGCCAGCCAGTAGCGTTGCGCTGCTTGCTCCGGCGCAGCTCGCGGCGGGATGCGCGGCAAAGGTAGGGCGACCCGATGCCTTCTAACGACTGGGGCAAGATCCTCATCATTCAGTTGGGTGTGGGCCTGGTGGGCAGCGCAGTCATCGACGAGGTGCTGCGGCGAGCCCCCATCTGGCGGCATCGGCATGGAATCGCGCTCTCGCATTGGGCGGTAGCCGACTCAAGCGGATTCGTCATTCCAAACGACGGCGAACGCTGGCTCGCGCCAGACACGCTGGCAGACATCAGCCATGCGCGACGGGCAGGCCACCGGTTGGCGTCGTTCCCAACCTTTCTGCCATCTGATCAATGGCGCCGGGTGTTGGAGGGCGCGATTCTCAGTGCTGGAAGCGCGGACCGGGTCATCGTCGTCGACTGCGCCGTAGGCCACGCGACAACCGAGATGCTGCTGGCAACTCGTGCGACGGGCGCGCACATCGTGCTCTGCAACAAGGATCCGCTCACAGGGCCAATGTCCCAGTTCCACGCGCTACGGCGACTCGGCACACGCGGAACGCTCCGGCTCAGCGGGACCGTTGGCGCGGGACTGCCCATCACCAGCGCGGTGATGGCGGCAGCCGCAAACGGCGACGCCATCCTCGGATTACGCGCCGTCGCCAGTGGCTCGCTCGGCGAACTGTGCAGCGCAATGTCTCGTGGCGACACGTTCCCCTGTGCATTGCACAGCGCCGTCGCTGCAGGCTACTGCGAACCGGACCCTCGACGCGATCTTTCTGGCCACGATGTCGCCCGCAAGCTGCTCATCCTGGCACGCCTCGCTGGGTTCACCGCCGAATTGGCGGATGTCGCGGTCGAGAGCCTCATCCCACCATCAATGGAGTCGTTGACGCGCGACGCGTTCCTGGCTGCGCTGCCCTCCTGGGACAATCACCTGCGCGAGCGGTTCGTCAGCGCACGCGAGTCGGGAAGCGTCTTACGCTACGTCGGCACTATAGACGCTGACGGTTCACTGCGGGCTGGTCTGTCCGAAACAAGGCAGGACGACTCACTGGCGTGGGGTAAAGGACCAGAAAACACGTTCATGCTCCGCACGACTCGCTACGATCACTATCCGCTGGTCATCCGAGGACCGGGCGCGGGCGCCTCCGTGACCGCCGGTGCCGTCGTCAGCGACATACTTCGAGCCGCCGGGATGCTGTGACTGCGAGCGGCCAACGCTAGTCCGGCTGGAGCACGAGGGTGCCATCTTTCAGCACGAGCGTGTCATCCACATACACCTCGCCGCCGCCGCCCGCCGCCCGCAGATCGCAGATCATGTCCCAGTGCAGCGCCGAGACATTCTTTCCTCCGGTCTCCGGGTAACTGTTGCCGAGTGCCAGATGCACCGTGCCGCCGATCTTCTCATCGAAAAGGATGTTGCGTGTAGGGCGCTGAATACCGAAGTTATTGCCAATAGCGAACTCTCCGAGGTAGCGCGCGCCACTATCTAGCTCAAGCATTTGATCGAGAAACGCCTGCCCTTGCGCCGCCGTCGCCTCCACCACGCGGCCCGCCTCGAAACGCAGACGAATATCTTGCACGGAACGGCCGTTGACATTGCTTGGTATGGCGTAGCGGATGTGGCCATTCGCCGAGTCCTCGATTGGCCCGGTAAAGAATTCGCCACTGGGGAAATTGCGCTTGCCATCGCTGTTGCGGAAGATGCGTCCGGCGATGGAGAGGCGCAGATCGGTATCCGGCCCGACGATATGCACCTGCTGCTTATCGCGCAGCCAATCGACGTAGAACTGCTGGCGCGCGCCAAGCTCCTTCCAGCGAGCGGCGGGGTCATCGCTATTGAGGAAGCACGCCTCGTAGACAAACTCCTCGAAGTCCGTCAGCGACATATCGGCGTCCTGCGCGTAGGCTTCAGTCGGGAACAGGGTGAGACACCAGCGCGCCTCGTGTCCCTCAGGCCGATTTTGCCGCGCGTGAAACAGTTCGCGCTGAGCGCGCTGCGCCATCGCCAGCCGGTCCGGGCCGATGCCGGTCTGGCGTTACATGGAGCTGTGCCTGACGCATCCCCGGCACGGCTATTACGTTTCGCGCGATCCCCTGGGACGCGAGGGCGATTTCACCACCGCCCCCGAAGTGAGCCAGAT
>DAHUXT010000032.1 GCA_027307065.1 Ktedonobacteria bacterium | reverse complement strand
AAGAAGAATTCACAGACCCTGGTAGATAAATGCAAAAGCTCTGGACAGAACCAGGCGCGCACGCTATAATACGTTTATTATGAATGCATGTAATTTGGAGTTTGCATCAGTTATGATACGCATACGGCAGGTTTAAGCGGAGCCCGTTAGGGATCTACTGCTTGAGTACGCGCTATCCTTGTTTTGTTTCTGAACAAGGATAGAATGTGCTACCTGCTCCACCGTCTTTTCAAGATCGGGCTTCGCATCGAGTCGCATGAGCCTTCGGGCAATGCGGCTTTTTTGCGTCCTGCGCCTGCCGCCGACCCGCATCTTGAAAGGAACGCACCGTGTCTTCCGCTCTTCGCCATCGTGCGCAGCTATCTCAGAACTTTCTGACCGATCCAAGGCTCGTCGCCTCTCTGCTCGATCGCTTTCACCTGGGCGGCGATGGACCTGTCTACGAGATCGGGCCTGGTACGGGCATCATCACCGATGAGTTGGCGCGCCGCTTTCGGCGGGTGGTTGCCATCGAGAAGGACGCCCATCTCGCGGCCGAACTCCGGCGCCGCTTCCGAGCATGTCCTCAAGTCAGTATCTTCGCGGGCGACTTCTTGCGATATCACCTGCCGAGCCAACAATACACCGTCGTCGCGAATATCCCGTTCAACATCACGTCGGCCATTGTTGCCAAGCTCACCGAGGCCAGGCACACGCCTGACGTTGCCTATCTGATTATGCAGTCGGAGGCGGCGAACATGTTTGCTGGATGTCCGCGTGAATCGCTGCGGACAGTCCTGCTCAAACCGTGGTTCGAGGTCGAGATAGTTCACCGCTTTCGGCGGAGCGACTTCGTGCCCGCGCCGCGCGTGGATGTGGTGATGCTGCGGCTGCGCAAGCGTTGCCCGCCGCTGGTCAGCCAGCATGATCGGCAGTCGTATCGCGACTTCACCACATATGCCTACACCCACTGGCGCGCGGCGCAACGCAATCCCTTGAGTCGCATCTTTACCGGGCGGCAACTGCATGAGATCGAGCGGGACCTCGGCCACCCCATCCTCCACTCACCATCCGCGCTCACCATCGCGGACTGGCTGCGTTTGTTCGATCATGCCAAGACCTTCGCCGATGCGCAGGTAGTAGCTCATATGGCTGGCAGCGAGCGCCGACTGGTGAGGCAGCAGTCACGGCTCCGGAAGACGCACCGTACGCGTGTGGGCAAATGCAAAGTGTGAACTAGTTCTTTGACCACGACGCGGGCCGGGTGCTACACTTTCACCGCGCAACCCCGCGCACGCTTTTTGCGTCTATGTGTCAGGGGGCGCACACACGCGACACCCAGGACGCAGCGCGGACCGCTTATTCTGGAAATCATACGCGAAACGACTTGCGAGCGGAGCTTGCCAATTGATGAATTCAGTGACGACCGGTTCAATACGACGCCTGCTGACAACCTTTCTCATCCTGTTCCTCATCATCAGCGGCGTCGCGGCATACGTGCAGATTTCGAATCAGGTATTTTTCAACGGCCCGGTGCTGGCGCACGGCACATATGACGGCCGCACCTGCCCGCCCTACGACGCGCCGATCCGCGGCACCATCTACGACCGTAATGGCGTAAAGTTGGCGTGGACAGTTCAAGATTCGAAGGCGAAGAGTTGCGGCTACCGTCGCCAATACGATCCGCGTGTCGCCTCATCCGGGCTGGCGCCGCTGCTTGGCTACTATAGCACGCGCTACGGAACCGCAGGCGTCGAAGATGCCTTCAACGACGCGCTCGCGGGCATCCAGCATGGCGAGACGCTGGCCGATATCACAGACAAGTTGCTCCACCGGCCGCGACACGGCCAGGATATCCGCCTGACCATCGACATCAACCTCCAGGTTGCAGCGAGCAACGCCTACGATAACGCCTACCTGCCCAAGTCGGCCGTCTCCTCGTGCCAGCCGGATGGGTCAAATCCTCCGGGAAGCATGGTGGTCGAAGATCCGCACACGGGCGAGATTCTGGCGATGGTCAGCAAGCCTTCGTTCGATCCCAACCAGATCGACAATACCGGCTACTTCCAGCAGCTTCAGGCCGACCCGGGATTGCCGTTGCTGAACAGACCAGCGCAGGGTCTGTATGTGCCTGGCTCAACGTTCAAGACGCTGACACTGCTCGCCGCCCTCGATAGCGGCTCTGCCTCGCTCGATCAGACGTTTACCAGGGATGAAGCGATCGCGTATGTCGTCAACGGCGAGCATATCAACTGGGATGGCTACAATGCCGGCGAATGGCAAAGTGGACGCTACGTCGCAACCTTCCCGATGCCATTGATCGACGGCTACGCCTATAGTGACAACGTCATCTTCGCCCGCCAGGCAGTCGCGACTGGGGCGAACACGTGGCTCTCGTACCTGCGTCGCTATGGCATCACAACGCCCGGAACCCATGTCAACCCGATACCGTTCGATGCTCCGTACAAGCAGAGCAGCGGTTTCAACGCGATCGACAGCAACGGCCAGCCGCAGGACTTCAACGTCAATCTGCTGGCGGAGAGTGGCTTCGGCCAGGGTCAATTGCTGATCTCACCGCTGACGATGACCGAGATCACCAGCAGCATCGCCGCCGACGGCATGCTCTTTTCGCCCCACGTGCTGCTTGGTGGCGACACCTCCAGCCAGCAGGTCATCTCACAGACAGCAGCGGCAGGGGTACGCAAGGCGATGTGGGCGGTAGTCGATCACGGTACCGGCGCCACCTATCCCAATCCAACCGGTGGCCCGCAGTTGCTCGACTCTCCGGCGCAAGAGGGTGGAAAGTCTGGCACAGGGCAGGGTGACGAGGCGAATCCGCAGTCGTGGTGGATCTCGCTCGCTCCGGATGATCAGTATCCCAACGGCGGGAATTCCGCGAAGCTGGTGATTACCGTCATGAAGGAGCACAGCGGTGATGGCGGATGTCAGGCGTGGGTCGCGGACTCCGCGTACAGGTTCGCCATGGATCATCACATCGCTCCGTTCGGGTGATGAGGCACGAGTCGGCTTTGCGGCCATGAGCATACAGTCATCAGCCGAATGGAAAGCAGCCTGTATACCGGCGGAAAACGGAGGCACTTTCTGGCCTCTTTGTCATGGCCGCGTCGGGGGTCATGATATACTACGCCAAGGCAGTCGCCTGAACGGTCTGAATTGTACATGCGGATGTGCTGTGTGGTGAGGAGATGGCTATGGCAGGGCTGCAGGGCCGGACATTGGGCGGCTACCAGCTAACTGAGCAGATCGCGAGCGCAGGGATTGCCGAAGTCTATCGCGCCCGTCCGATTTCCCCGAATGGGCGCGAAGTGGTCATCAAGGTTATCTACCCTGAGTTTGCCCGCTATCCGGGCTTCATGCCGAATTTCCAGCATATCGTTCAGACGGCTTCACGCCTTGCCAACCATCCCCACATTCTTCCTGTCGTTGCCAGCGGCGAAGAGAACGGTTATCTGTATCTCGCGGCGCCGTACGTTGCTGGTGGCACCCTGCGCGACCTGATGTCCCGTGGCGGACGCCTCGGCGCCGGCGACACCGCGCCATTCTTCCAGCAGTTGTGCAGCGCGCTCGCCTACGCGCATAGCATGAACCTGGCACACGGCAATCTCAAACCGGGCAATGTCTTCCTCTACGAAGGTCGCCATGTCATGCTCGGCGACTTCGGCATGCTTTGGGATATCCGCCAGCTTGATATGAATCACTCCGGCTCGGGGGCGGATGTGGTTGAATACCTCGCGCCTGAGTCGTTTGCGGGACAATTCTCCCAGCAGAGTGATATCTATAGCCTCGGCGCGATTCTTTTCGCCGCGCTGACAGGACGTCCGCCATTCAGCGCCGCCAGACCAGCCGATTTACGCGATGCGCACATGCAGTATCCGCCGCCGCGCCTTGGCCAGGTCGATCCCTCACTGCCGCCAGCCATTCAGGCGCTCGATCCGATCATTCAGCAAGCGATGGCAAAACGCCCTGAAGATCGGTTCCCGTCGGCCACAGCGCTTGCTCAGGCCATCGAGACAACGCTCAAGCAACAGCCCGCAATGCTCGCTGCGCCGCCACCCAGACCAAGCGCGCAAGCGCCGATGCAGCCGTCCATGCAACCGTCCATGCAGCCCGCGATGCCGTCGAAGCCACTGGGGCAGCCAGGACTCCAGCAGCCAGGCGTCCCTGGCGCCTGGGTCGCCCCTGGACCGATCCCGCCTGCCGCGCCTGTGCCGGGTTTAGCGGCGTTGCCAGCGCCTGGCGGCTCTACGATGAGTCCGCTCGACCCGCCTTTTCCGCCGATCAATGGTGGCCAGCAATCGTCGGTGCCACTAGCGCAGGGTTGGCCCGCCGCTCCGGATCCCGTCCAATATACCGAGCGCGTTCCGGCGCCACAGGTCGCTCGCCCGCTTTTCTCGCGCCCTCGTCTGCAATCACCCGGAGACATCACAGGCGACCGACAGTTCCCGGATACTCCAGCAGCGGATCCATGGGCGCAACTCATGCCGGCAATTGGCGATGATCCTGACTGGAAACTCAATGGACGGCCTGGTGCGAATGGAGTGGCCGACCAGTACGATGATGAATACTCGCGCCCTTCCGCCGCCGTTCACGGTCCAGCGGTACGTGACGACTGGCGGTTCGACGGCAATGGCGTAGGTGCTGCCGCGTCAGGAATGAAAGGCTCCAATTTTCCGTCAGAGTACTCTGACTTCACGGACCAACGCATCGCCATCCGCGACGACAATTATGGAATGTCGCGTGGCGACTGGGGAACACAGAGCGGTCCGCATAGCGACGCGCTGCGTTATCGCGGCGATTTCTCGGCGACCGAACTAGGCTTGCCACGCCTCACAAATCCGGCGTTGCAGGGCGAGCTACCGCCCGAGTGGGAAGACTTGCTGGCGGACGAGAAGCTGCCCAGCCGGGCTGACGTCGGTTATGGCGGCTCGCGCAAACCCGCTCCGGCGCGGAGAGACGGGCCAGGCAGTCGTGGCTATAGCAGTGCCAGCGAGCCTTACCCACCAGGACGGCCGGGCTCACGACAGGCGAGCCAATGGGACCAGGCATTCGAAGATGGACAATCTGTCTGGCAACCAGCCGTAGGCAAGCCAGGGGGGCAGCGAGCCCAGCCCATGCCAACGCTGGCGTCAGTTCATCAGCCTGCGTACAAACCTGGTCGCGACGCGCCACAAAATGTGCGTAGGCCCGTGCAGGCGGCACGCCGCTCAGGCCGTTGGACGATAGCTCTCTTACTGACATTTCTGCTCCTGGTGGTGGCTGGCAGTGCTGGCGTTGTGCTGGCAAAACCGTCGATGTGTCCAGGGACGATATGCACGCAGGCGAACCACTATCTGCATAAGCATCTGAGTTTTCTCGGACCTGCGAGCAATGCCAACGTCCTGACGGCGACGCCGACTGCGCTTACAATCCACGCGATTTCGGGCAGTAGCACCAACCTGAATGTTCAGGTAAGCAACACCGGCACCGACCCGGCGATCTGGCGCGCGACATCATCTGTCGCGTGGCTCACCATCTCGCCAGCAAGTGGTACGCTTGCGCCTGGCGGTACAGAGACACTGAGTATGGTGGCAACGCCACTCAATGTTCCCCCTGGAAACTACTCATCACTTGTAACAGTGACTACTGCCGACACATCGATCACGATTCCCGTCGCTGCCACCATCGCTGGCAGCCCTAAACTGCAGGTTTCCCCCAACGCGCTCAGCTTTACGCAGTGCGGCGTCGATCAACCCTTCAAAGTAACCAATGCCGGATCTAGCACCTTGAGTTACAATTTGAAGCAGTCTGATGGCAGCGCGATTTCCCTGAGTACCACCAGCGGTTCACTGCAACCAGGGAAAAGCGTCACCGTCGCTGTGGTGGTGAACTGCAGCGCTCAGGCCGCCGACTATTCGGTGAGTGTCTCCAGCAACGGCGGCAATACCACTGTCACCATCCACTATGCCTGACACTGTCTCGGATACACGCACGCACGGACGAAGCGGAGTTGTACATGCGCTATGTTGCCAACGTCGGCGAGAACACGTATACCATCGGCGTGCAGGACGATGGCCACCAACGCGAGGTAACACTCGGCGATCGCCGACTGACCGCCGACTGGCGCCCAGTGGGTGGCGCGTCGCTTGCCGCTGACGGGGCCAACAATGCCGAGGCAGGGCATTACAGTCTGCTGGTCGGTGAACACTCGTTTGACGTGTTCGTCCAGCCGGTTGCCGCCGATGACGGCGACGGCGCTTCCCGCGTGTTCGAGGTGCATGTGCGTGGCCAGGTGTACCGCGTGCGGCTGGCCGATGAACGCGCACGGGCGCTGGCCTCGCTCGCCGCGGGAACGCATAGCGCTGGAGACGCCAACATTCGCGCGCCCATGCCGGGACTGGTGTCGGGTGTGCTGGTTGAGGAGGGAGCCTCAGTGCAGCGCGGGCAGGCAGTGATCGTACTCGAAGCGATGAAGATGGAGAACGATCTGACCACGCCACGACAGGGCATTGTCAAGAGCCTGCGGGTGGCGACGGGGCAGGCGGTCAACCAGGGTGATCTGCTGGCCATCATCGGCGATCCCGCTGGAAGCCCGCCTTCCTACGAAGACGACGAGATCCGCTAATGATACCCCTCGAAGACCTTGTGGCCGCGACGGGGGCAGACCTGTTACAGGCTGGCGCGCATACCATCTTCGAAGGTTTCGCCCATGACTCGCGTGCGGTCGCGCCGGGCGATTGCTTTGTCGCGGTGCGCGGCATGCATGGCGACGGTCACGACTTTGCCGCCGATGCATTGGAGCGCGGCGCTATTGCGGCGCTACTGCAAAGGGATTGGCTCGAGGCTGCGCGTGTGGCGCATCCCGATGCGTTGGCGCAACTCACGGCGACTGGCGCGACGTTGCTCATTGTGGCAGATACACGCGCCGCGCTGCGTGCTTACGCCCAGCATATTCTCGCCCGCTGGCATCCCACTGTGATAGCTGTTACCGGGGCGACGGGCAAAACCACCTGCAAGGAAGCCGTAGCAGAGGTACTTAGCACCGAGGCGGCGACTTTCCGCTCGTGGCGCAACTTCAACGATGCGCTTGGCCTGCCGCTATCGCTCGGCCGGCTGGAACCATCGCACCGGTATGCCGTGCTTGAGCTTGGCGCCGATCATCCCGGCGAGATCCGCCAACTCTGCGAACTCGTGCGCCCACACATTGGCATTGTGACGAACGTCGGCGCGACGCACCTGCAATACTTCGGCAGCGTCGAGCGCCTGGCTGAAGAGTTGGCGGAACTGCCTGCAGCGCTCCCGGGTGGCGGGATGGCCGTGTTAAACGCCGACGACCCATTGGTTGCGGCGATGGCCGCGCACAGTGCCGCGCCTGCGCGCTATTTCGGCGCCAACCCTGCCGTCGAGCGCTCGGTCAACCTGGAACTCGTGCCGCTTGCCGACCATGAGGGTGATGGCCTGTTGCTGGCGCCCGCGAATGCGCCGCACGATGACGCCGGATTGCTCCACTTCCCGCATCTGCACGGGGACGCCTGGGCTACGGTGATTCTGGCGGCGCTAACGGTGGCCGACGCGCTCGCCATCCCACGCGCACAGGCCGTTGCGGCGCTGTTGCCAGCACAGCCGCTGGCGGGTCGCATGCGCCTGCTGCCAGGAGTCGATGGAATCAGCATCCTCGACGACTCGCACAACGCGACGCCGGAGAGCGCCGCCGCCGGACTGGCGACACTCGCCGCGATGGGCAAGAAGCGACACGCCCCAACCATTGCGGTGCTGGGCGATATGCTGCATCTCGGCGAGAGCGAAGAGGCGGCGCACGACCATCTGGGTACACGCGCGGCGGAATCGGCGGACTACCTCATCACTCAGGGTTTGCGCGCCGAACGCAGCGCTGCAAGGGCGATAGATGGAGGCATGGACGCTGCACACGTCACCATCTCGCATGCCGCAGAGGATACCGCCGCCGCTGTCCTGGAGATCGTACGTAAGGCTACGTCGACATCTCAGGCCACTCCCCCAATCGTGTACATCAAAGGGTCGGAAGAAATGCGCATGGAGCAGGTAACGGCGCTGCTCCTGGCTGATCCACGACGGGCCGAAGATGTGCTCGACCGGCAGACGCAGGCATGGCGGCGCGTTGTGGTCATGCGCCCGGACCGCCCCACCTGGCTTGAGATTGATCTCAGCGCGATTGGCCGCAATACGCAGCTCTTCAAGGAGATCGTTGGTCCTGATGTGCGCTTGCTGGTAAGCCTGAAGGCCGATGCATACGGACATGGCGCCCTACGCGTAGCACGCACGGTCATTCGCAATGGCGCGGAATGGCTGGGCGTCGCTACCGTCAGTGAGGCTGAGCCGCTGCGGCGCGCGGGCGTCGATGCGCCAATTCTCGTCTTCGGCTATGTCGCGCCGTGGCAGGCGCGTGAAGCGGTGCGTATGAAACTTCGCGCTACCGTCTACGCGTCTGATCTTGCGCGGGCGCTCGCACAGGCGGCTACCGACCTTGGCGATGAGATGCGCGTGCATATCAAGGTCGATACTGGCATGGCGCGACTGGGTCTGCGCGCCGAAGATGTGGATGGCATTTTGCGCTTCTGCGATGAGGTGCAGGCGCTACCGGGACTTGTCTTCGAGGGCATTTTCACGCATTTCGCCACCGCCGATAGCCTGGACCAGTCCTATGCCTTGCGCCAACTCGATCGTTTCGAGCGCGTGTTGGCTGCGCTTGACACCCGAGGGATGCGCCCGCCAATCGTCCACGCGGCGAATAGCGCGGCGGCGCTCACACTCCCGCAGGCACGGTACAACATGGTGCGCCCTGGCATCGCCATCTATGGCATTGCTCCGTCGGACGATGTTCCGTTGCCGGAGGGTTTCCGCCCCGCGCTTGCCTTCAAGACCCAGGTGGCTCAGGTGAAGGATGTTCCCGCTGGCGAGGGAGTCAGCTATGGGGCGACGTTCATTACCAGTGGCCCCACCCGCATCGCCGTGCTTCCGGTGGGCTACGCCGATGGCTTCCGCCGCGCGCCAACAAACTGGGGCGAAGTGCTGGTGCGTGGCCAGCGCGCCCCCCTCATTGGACGCGTCTGCATGGACCAAAGCATGATCGATGTGACCCACATTCCAGGTGTCCGCCAGGGTGACGAGGTGGTATTGATCGGACGGCAGGGCGATGACGAACTGACTGCCGACGAGGTGGCGCGGCGGCTCGGAACAATTGCGTACGAGGTGACCTCGGAGTTGCTGGCGCGTGTCCCTCGCATTAGTTAATGGCAACTTTTCGCGCACGCGCCTCGTAGTAGTAGACATACCGGTATACCTTGTCGTTCGCCTCGCGCCCAATCTCTTTATCGCACATTCGCATGGCACAGCCTTATCCTGGCCCATCTGTTAGGAGAGATCCGCATGGATGATCGCTCACGGGCACCATCCGCCGCGGCCTCTTCATCTTCGAATCAGTCCGCGACAGGCTGGCGTGCCTCCTGGAATCAGCTCTTCCAGTCTCCGCGCATGCGCACCGCCACATCCATTAGCATCGTTGGCTTGCGGGTCATTGAGTGGCGCGAACGATTGCGCCGACCACTGGCGCTGACCAGGCCGACGACCCTGCGCAAAATGAGCGCCGTCGCCCGCCTCGCGTATTACGTGCTCCCCGCGCCTTCGCGTCGCAAACGCGGCGACTCGGATGCCGACGACGCCCATACCCGGCTGCGCGCGCGCATCATCGCCAATCCACGATCCGGCACGTTGCGGATGCCGCTGGCGATGAACCAACTGAATCAGGTGGCCGCCGCGCTGACAGAAGCGGGCTTGCCAGTGGAGGTTTGCCTCACCGAGCGCCCTGGACACGCGCGTAAGCTGGCGCGGGAGGCCGTGCGGGCCGGCATGGAAATGGTCATAGCGGCTGGCGGCGATGGAACCGTCAACGACGTCATCCAGGAACTGGCAGGCCACTCGACGGCGCTGGGCGTTTTGCCGTTGGGAACGATAAATGTCTGGGCGCGTGAAACGGGCATCCCGCTCAGTCTGCCCGATGCGGCGCGTGTCCTGCTGTATGGAGCGCAACGAAGGGTGGACCTGGGACGCGCTGGCAATCGCTACTTCCTGATGATGGCGGGTATCGGCCTGGACGCCGAGGTGGCTCGGCGAGTCGAGCATAGTCTGCTGAAGCGGATAGGGTTGAAACTGGTTGACTACCTGACGACTCTGGGGGTCGTGAGTGTCACGCAGAAGCCAGTACACGTGCAACTCAAACTGGATGGCAAACGGCGCGATACATCGGCGCTCATGCTCATTGTGGGCAATACCAGGCTCTACGGCGGAGCACTCACCTTCACGCGTCACGCGGTCGCTGACGATGGACTGCTGGATGTCGTGGTCGTGGGAGGCGGTGGCCTGGGCTTTCGTCTCGGCGTACTCCGAAATGCCTTGTTGCGACGCCCGCACAGCGGCCCGCGCGTGCGCTATGAGCATGTGCGAAACATTCGCATCGAAGCTGACGCGCCACTCCCGGTGCAGGTAGATGGCGAACTGGTGGGGAAGCTGCCGATGTCATTCAGCGTTGCGCCGCTGGCGCTTACGGTCATCGTGCCTGAGGAGACATCCGACGGTCTCTTCAGTCTGCCGCCGTTGAAGTAGATGTCACAGCCCGAGGCTAATCGCAGCAATACCCGCAAGTGGCAGCGTGAACCAGAAGCTGGCGCCCGCGTCAGCGGGACTCGTGACGCCGATGTCGCCGTCATGTCCACGCACGATGGTCCGGACAACGTAAAGACCAAGGCCCGCGCCGGAGTTCTCGGTGTTCGATCCGGTCGCATATTCGCCGAAGATGGCCTCTTCCTCACCAGGTGGAATCCCAACGCCGGAGTCGGTGACAGTAACACGGGCCACCGTTGGCTCGCGTGTCAACACTACTCGCACGTCACCACCGGAGCTGTATCGGAGCGCATTCGAGAGCAGCGTGGCCAGCACCAACTCTACCCGCATGGAGTCCCAACGGGCAACAATCGGCTCCTCAGGCGTCTGCAAGGTGATTCGGTGGGCGCGGCTCGCAACCTGATAGGTTTTCACAGTCCGTCGGGCAATCGCGGTCAGATCACAGCGCTCGGCCATCAGCGCGAATCGTCCTTGCCCGATACGCGCGGCCTCAAGAAATGTATCGAGTCCTGATCGCAGTCGTTCGATCTGATATGCGATCCGCGCAAGATCCTCTATGTCGGCTGCCGCCCGTTCCTCGCGCTCGAAGCGTCGCTGCAGCAATTGCACCTGGCTCTTCATTACCGCTATGGGATTCCGCAGATCGTGTCCTGCGAGATCGAGGAATCGCAGGACCGCATTCTCTTCGGCGGCACTCATCGGCCGCTCATCGCCGTATTTCTCCACGGTTCGCTTCTTTCTAAGTCATGCCAGGTTGGCTTGTTTTCACTATAATAATGTGCCATTGCGCGCGTCAAGAGACTCTGTGCGCGCTGCAGGAGGGAGCCGCACGGTCGCGCTGGTGGCTGCAATTCGCGAGGGCTCGAAGACCGCCAGGAGTTCCCGCGCCGTTACACGCTCCTCGGTGGGCCACAGATGGCAACTTGCGGCGAGCGCGCCAACCACCTGGTCAGCGGTATATCCCATATTACGGAGCGCATCGAGTCCTGCGGGAGCGTCTCGTTTGGCGAGCCGTTCGCCAGCGTCGTCCACGACGAGTGCTACATGTGCGTAGACTTTGGGCCGTGGACAGCCGAGTGCGTCGTAGAGCGCAAGTTGGCGCGCCGTCGATGCGTGTAAATCGTGCCCGCGAACGACCTGTGTTATACCCATCAGCGCGTCATCGACCACGACCGCGAGTTGATAGGAGACGATTCCGTCGCTCCGGCGCACAACGAAATCGCCCGTCGCTTCGGCGACTGACTCGAACACGGTGCCATGCAGCGCGTCGGAGAACTCTAATGGCGATTCTGGTGCGATGAAGCGCAAGGCTGGTCGGCGTCCGGATGCTTCGCGCGCGCGCCGCTCGCGTGCTGAAAGGTAGCGGCAGGTGCCGGGATATCGAGGCGCATCGTCGCCTTGCGGGGCGCTGGCGATGCGGGCAAGTTCGGCCCGAGTGCAGTAGCAGGGGTAGATCAGCCCTTTGTTACGCAGAAGATGTATCGCCTGCTCGTAGATCGCCTGTCGCATACTCTGCAGATATGGCCCAACCAGCCCGCCGACGTCTGGCCCTTCGTCCCAGTCGAGTCCGAGCCAGCGCAGATCGGCGAGCATCTGCTGCGTCATGCCAAGACGGACACGTGGACGATCAAGGTCTTCGACACGTAGGATGAATTGGCCGCCTACCGCGCGGGCAAAGAGCCACGCCAGCAGCGCCGTGCGCAGATTGCCGAGGTGCAGCACGCCAGTTGGAGACGGGGCATAGCGTCCGCGTGTCGTCTGCCTGGTCATGACGCGTCGGAAGCGTGCAACGCGAAGCGACGAATCTCGACTACCGGTGGCGTTGGCTCGCGGCACGTTGCCGACCACAGGCAAAGCGCCGCGTCGCGTCCCACGTTGGCGCGCGGGGCAGGCTCTTCGGGCCAGTGGCCGAGCAGCGCTCCCACCAGGCAGAGCGGCAGACCGATTACGCCGAGATGGCATCCGGCAAATCGCTCGACAGGTGAAAATCCTGGATGCTGTATCGAATACGCGCCCGCCTTATCCAGCGGATCACCTGTCGCCACGTAGGCATCGATCTCGTCGTCGCCAAAGTCGCGCATGAGCACCCGTGTCGCCGACGTGGCCGAGATAATGTGTGGCAGCTCATCGCTTGCCAGCGCCACACCCGTTGCCACGACATGCTCGCGTCCCCGTAGCATGCGCAGCATACGCCGTGCTTCGTCCAGGTCGCGCGGCTTTGGCAGCGATTGACCATCGAGCAGTACGGTGGTGTCGGAGGCGAGCACTCTGCCTGGCTTGCCCGCATCGGCTAGCATGCGCCGAGCTGCGAGCGCTTTCTCGCGTGCCAGATATTCGCCGAGACGGTCGAGCGGGCCAGCATAGCTCTCGGTGAGGGCGTCCTCGTCTATTGGCGCGAGCAGCCGTTCGAACGCGATGCCGGCCTGCGTAAGTAGCTGACTGCGTCGAGGCGAGGCCGAGGCGAGATAGAGCGGGGGGCAGGTCATGCGCGTGCCTCCAACAGTGCGATATTCTCGATGTGCGCCGTCTGGGGAAACATATCGAGCGGCTGCACCGAAACGAGTGAATATGCGCCGTCGCCCTGGCACAGGATGGCGAGGTCGCGCGCAAGCGTTTCGGGATTGCAGGACACATAGACAACGCGTGGAACCCGGCGAGCGGTTAGCGCATCGAGCACGGGGCGCTGGCAGCCAGCACGCGGCGGATCGATGACCAGGCCGTCCAGCCGACGCGTCATGCCCGGCAGCACGTTCTCGACCTTCGCCTGGATGATCTCGACGTTTGCCATCTCGCGCAGGTTCCAGCGGGCATCGCGAATCGCGCTGGCTGACTCCTCGATGGCCAGCACTGTTCCCACACGCTCGGCCAGCAAGCGGGCAAATGCGCCGACTCCACAGTAGGCGTCTACCAGCGTCACATCGGGGCCTGTGGGGAGTCCATCAACTACGAGAGCGGCCATGCGGTGTGCCTGGGTGGTATTTGTCTGAAAGAATGAACTGGGGCGGATGCGAAACCGCGCGCCACCTATGTCTTCCTCGATGGTCTCATCGCGTACGTCCATCCCAGCGGCGGCCAATCGCGCCAATGACTCGCCTGTGGGCTGCGGCTGCACCAGCATCTGTCCCGTCGCGACGCCGTAGCGGATCACTACCTGCGGCCGCGCCAGCCGATCTTCCGCCAGCAGCGCCAGCGCGCCGTTGATATGCGGGTCCGCCAGCGGGCAGACTGTGAGCGGCAGCACGCGATGGCTCCCGCGCGCAGTCAGTCCGGGCTTGCCTTCCCAGTTGACCGAGAAGCGCATATGATTGCGATACCCCCATGGCGACTCGCAGCCGATGGCTCGCAAGACCGGAGGCTCGTCAAAGTCAGCGTCGCGCATTGCGACGATGACGCGCTCGCGCTTCCAGACCAGTTGCGCCGCGTAGTCCATGTGCTGAAGCTGGCAACCGCCACACTCCCCAAAGACGGGGCATGGTGGGATAGCGCGATGCGGTGCAGGATCGGCGACGGCGACGAGGCGCACCTGTGGCGGCGGCACACGCCTTGCCCGCTTGCGTCTCGGTCGCGGCAGTGTCCAGCGCGCCTCCACCTCGACAGTCTCGCCGGGAAGAGCGCCGATGAACGTGAACTCGCCAGGGAACTCCATCACGCGGCCAGCGCCAACGACGTCGCCATAGAGCGCCTCGTCGGGAGGCTCAATCACCGCGACGACGCGCCCCCGGACAAGACCGTCCGGCAGCAACTCCTCCACTCGCACGCGGAACCTGCCCACGACGGATCGCGGTCCTTCAAACGGGCGCGACGCGGTCTGGTTCGGCGGTGTAGTCTGCAGCATGCTCTCCCCTGTACTGACCCTGAATTTCTCTCGGTTTCTGTCGCCTACGGATTCCATCTTCGGCTGCGCCACGCCGCTCAGTGAAGTATATCACCTTGCCCGGAACCCCTATTTCACGCCGACGAGTTCCTGGCGATCTTGAGAATCATCTGGCTACCTGTGTTAGATTATGTAGATAGGGGCGGAGTGCAGAGGGTGAGGAGCGACTCATGGAAGACGTGAATCGTGCGGGACGGCAGGCGGCGCTTGACGCGATGCGCGCCGCTGCCTTTGATGTGCTGGTCATTGGTGGGGGCATCACTGGCGCTGGCGTTGCGCTAGACGCGGCGGCACGTGGCTACCGCGTGGGGCTGGTGGAGCGTGGCGACTTCGCCAGCGGCACGAGCAGCGCGTCTACCAAGTTGGTGCATGGAGGCATCCGCTACCTGCCTGAGTTCGATATCGCGTTGGTGCGTGAGGCGTTGGTCGAGCGGGGACGGCTGTTGCGCAACGCGTCACACCTCGTGCATCCGCTGGCGTTCGTGCTGCCGCTCTACGCCAGTTCGCGGCATCCTGTAGGTTTGCGAATTGGGCCGCCGTTTGGTATCGGATTGGGAATGATTCTCGACGCTGGCCTCTGGGTCTACGATGTGCTCGCTGGCAAGCACAATGTTGGCGAACATCGCCGACTCTCGCGTGAGCAGACCGTTCAGCGCGCGCCATCGCTCGTGCCGGAGGGCATCAAAACAGGCTATATCTACTACGATGGCCAGACCGATGACACCCGGCTCACGATGGCAGTACTACGCACGGCGATTGCCCGCGGCGCTCAGGTTGCCAATTACGCCGCGGCGGTGCGATTCGCGTTCGAGGGCGGACGCATGACGGGTGTGTGGGTGCGCGACACGCTTTCTCCCGAAGCGGGTGACATGCTGGTGCGGGCGAGGCACGTGGTCAACGCGACGGGCGTCTGGGCCGAGCAGACCGAGCGTATGGCAGGTGAGTCGCCAGAGTTGCATATCGCGCCAAGCAAGGGCGTCCATCTTGTCTTCGATCGGGCGACACTGGGCATCGGCGAAGAGGCGATTGTGCTGCCGGAGACGGAAGATGGCCGAATCATCTTCGTGGTGCCATGGTTATCGAGCGCGTTGGTCGGAACCACCGATACGCCTGTCCGTGATATCGAGCAACCAGTTGCCACTGACGACGATGTGGACTACCTCCTTGACCACCTGAATCGGTACATGCGCAAGCGGATCTCCCGCGATGACATCGTGACCAGCTTCGCTGGCAACCGGCCACTGCTGCGCGTTTGGCGCCGTGGCAACAGCAAGCCATCGCGCCTCTCGCGCTCGCACGAGGTCGTCGAGAGCGATGCTGGAATGCTCTCTGTCTCGGGCGGCAAGTTGACCACGTACCGGCGCATGGCGCAGGATGTGCTCGACCGAATCGATCGTCGCGAGAAACGGCCATTGGCCCATCCGACGCTCAAACTGTCGCTTCGCGGCTCGCGAGATTGGGCAGAGGCACGCCCACAGGTGCGCGCGCAAGGGAGGGCTCTCGGGCTGGCCGAGGCTGTCATCGATCACCTCAGCGGCGCGTATGGGTCGGATGCCCTAGGCGTGGTGGCGCTCGTCGATCACGACGCGTCGCTGGGCAAGCAACTGCTGCCCAATCTGCCGTATATCGCCGCCGAGGTGGTTTATGCCTGCCGGGAGGAGATGGCACTGACAGTGGAGGATGTGCTGCAGCGCCGGACGCATATCGCGTTGGAAGATCGTCTGCGCGGCACCGGCATCGCAAGTACGGTGGCGCGGCTCATGGCGGCTGAGCTGGGCTGGGACGCGCCGGAAGAGGCGCGTCAGGTGTCCGCCTATCTTGCCAGCGCGCGCCTCCACGCCGGACCCTTCGCCGACAGGTTGCCGGTTGTCGCAGGCGATCCCGAGGCGGCCGTCACCGCCCGCAATAGTTTTGCCGCTGGGGATCAGGCGGCGCAGTAGGGTAGGCGAAACTACCACTCGAAGACGCGTGCCAGTCCGTGCCGGCTGTAGCGCAACAGCACTGGACTCCCGTGTGGGCACGACGCTACTACCGCGACTGATTGCAGTTCGCTCAGCAGCGCGCGCTGCTCCTCTGTGGTCAGTGGTTGCCCGCGTCGAATCGCCGTTCGACAGGCCAGAGAGACACAGACGGCGACGAGCCAGTCGTTGCTATCGGCAGCGGCTTCCTCGGCGAGCGTGGCGGCGAATGCGGCGGCATCATGCGCCATCCCAGGAAGGTTGGGCACCGAGCGCACCAGAAACACACTGCCTCCGAATGGCTGGCAATCCAGGCCTAGCGCTCGCAGATCATCCAGCCTCGGTTCGAGTTGGCGCGCCTGAAGGGGCGAGAGTTCCACCAGCAGCGGCTGCAGCAACATCTGCCCTGCCTCAACAGGTGGAGCGGTCGTTTCTACCATCTGGCGAATGCTTTCCCGGCGTTGCAGCAGCCGCTCGTAGAGTATGCGCTCGTGGGCGCGGTGCTGGTCCACTAGCAGCAGATGACCCGAGGCGGTGCGCGCCAGAATCAGGGTCTCGTCGAACTGGGCCAATGGCTCCCACGGGCCGGGGTCGAGTGGAGAATCCGCTTCGTCGGCGTCGTAGCGTCGTGGCCGCTCGCTGATCCGAGTGATCTGCTGCGCGCGTCGCCGTGGAAATCGCAGTGGCAGCGGACGCGTTAACTGGCTCGCGGATCGCGCATGCGCGCTGTCGAGCGCACTCAGCGGCGCCTGGCCCAACGTCGCGGAGACGGCATCACGCAGCGCGGCGGCAATTGCCTGTTCATCGCGCAGCAGCACCTCGGCTTTGGAGGGATGGACATTGGCGTCTACCTGGTGTGGGGGTGTCACGATCTCGGCGATGAGCAGCGGGTGGCGTCCCTTGCGCAGGAGTGGACGATATCCCGATTCGAGCGCGGCCAGCAGCGCGCGATTGCTCACTGGCCGCCCGTTGATGGTCAGTAGCACGTGTTCGCGGGTGGCCGCATGAAACGCTCGGCCAGCGACGACGCCCGACACTTTGTTCTCTCCGACGACAATTGGCCCAAATGGCAGCAGTGCGCGCGCCACATCGCTGCCGTACATTGCCGCGACGGTCTCCACCTGACCGCTGCCAGACGTCTGCAGCAGCCTGCGCCCATCGGCAATGAGGAGAAATCGCACCGCCGGATGCGCCAACGCGTGAGCGCGCGCGACCGCCAGGATGTGTCCCGTTTCCACTCCGGCGCTTCGGAGCAGTGAACGCCGTGCCGGAACGGCGGCGAAAACGTTGCGCACGGTGACAGTCGTTCCCCGCGTTCGGGACGCTTCGCTCAACTCGCCCGGCATATCGGGTCCGCTTCGCAGCACGCGGGCAATCCCGGCATCCTCGGCGGTGCTGGCAATCTCGACCTCGGCGACAGCGGCGACACTGGCCAGGGCCTCGCCGCGAAATCCAAGCGTGCTCACACGTTCCAGGTCGTCCAGGCTGCGCACCTTGCTGGTGGCGTGGGACGTCAGCGCCAGCGGCAGATCGTCCGCTGTGATGCCCTCGCCGTCATCGGCGACGCGCATCAGCGTCAGTCCACCATCCCGCACCTCGATGCGAATGGAAGTCGCCCCGGCATCGAGCGCGTTATCGAGCAGTTCGCGCACCACCGAGGCGGGCCGTTCGATCACCTCGCCCGCCGCGTTCGCTCCACTACTTCACGCGCCAGTAGCGTGATTCGCTCCGGCATAGCGGCTACACCCCCTGCCCAGAGGCGCGTAACATCGCCAATGCTCGTTGTTGCAGCGCAAAGAGCGCATTGATCGCCTCCATCGGCGTCATCGCGGCAATGTTCGCGGAGGCAAGATCGAGCGCGAGATCGTGCTGGATGCGTGGCGTCAGACTGTCGCTTCCATCGCTCGCCGTCGTGGCTTCGTAGTCGGCTGGCGACTCGGCAACCCATCGTTGTGGCTGCCGTTGCAGCAGCGCCGATGCGCGCTCAGTTACTTTCGTGGGCAGACCAGCCATCCGCGCCACCTGCACGCCGTAGCTGTCACTGCTCGCGCCGGGAACAACGCGGTGCAGGAAAATCGCGCCCGCGTCACGTTCGGCCACTGCCATGCGATAGACGCCGACGGATGACAGCGTCTCGGCGATATCGGCCAGTTCGTGGTAGTGCGTCGCGAAGAGCGTGCGCGCGCCCACGTGATCGTGCAGGTATTCGATAACAGCGCGGGCGATGGCCAGTCCGTCGGCAGTACTCGTCCCCCGGCCCACCTCGTCCAGGATCACCAGGCTGCGGGCGCTGGCGTGGCGCAGGATGTAGGCCGTCTCGACCATCTCCAGCATAAAGGTGCTTAGCCCACGCGCCAGATCGTCCTCCGCGCCGACCCGTGTGAAAATGCGGTCCACCAGCCCGATGCGCGCCTGGCTGGCGGGCACGAACGAGCCAATCTGGGCCAGCAGCGTGATCAGCGCGATCTGCCGCAGATAGGTGGACTTGCCCGCCATATTTGGCCCCGTCAACAGCAGGATCGCCGTCGCGCCATCCTGCTCTCGCGTCCACAGAGTTGTGTGTCGTTGGCGATGAACTCGCCGCCATCTGTTGCCAGTTCCACCACGGGATGCCGTCCGCCGACAATGTTGAGGCAATTATCATCGCTCAACTCCGGACGGACGTAGTGACGGGCCAGCGCCACGTCGGCCAGCGCAAGCAAAACGTCCACGCGTGCCAGCGCGGCAGCCGTTCTGCGAAGGGGAGTGGCGAAATCGGCAAGCGTACGCAACACTTCTGCATAGAGCGTCCGCTCCATGGTCTCGATCTGCTCACTGGCGTGCAGTACCTGGGCCTCGTGCGCCTTCAGCTCCGGCGTCACATAGCGCTCCCCAGTCGAGATTGTTTGCCGCCGTTGATACTCCGCTGGCACGCGGCTCAGATTCGGCGTGGTCACCTCGATATAGTAGCCGAAGACCTTGTTGAATCCGACTTTGAGCGACCTGATGCCCGTCCGTTCGCGCTCGTCGGTCTCCAACTGCGCGATCCACTGGCGCGCCTCGGCGGCGGAATTCGCCAGCATATCAAGTTCGCGATCGTAGCCTGCGCGAATCAAGCGTCCGGTTCCCATGCCCGGCTCGGCCAGCGCCTGAGCGATCAGCTCTCGCGCTTGTGGGCAGGCATCGAGGTCATCGCGCAGTGCGACGAGCGCGGCAGGTTTAGTCTTCCGCAAGGCGGTGGCCACCAGTGGCACACGAGCGAGCGCGCCTTCGAGGCCGAGCACTTCGCGTGGCACCGCCGAACCGTGGACGATGCGTGCTATCAGCCGCTCCAGGTCGCCAAGGCCATCGAGCACACTGGCTAGCTGCTGGCGCATCGCCGTCTGCGCGTAAAGCTCCGCAACGGCATCCAGCCGCTGGCGATGGGCCATCTGCCGCGCCATGTGGTCGGGTTGGTCAAGATGCTTGGCGAATATCAGGCGCTGACGGCCGAGGCGGCGTGGAGCGGCACGCGCACCGATGCTATTCGCGCGCTCGCCAGCCATCCACTCGTCTTCTCGCTGCATACCGCCGCGGCTATCTATGACGAACTGGCCGCCGCTCACAGGCAGTTGCTGCCAGAGCGACTGCTCGCCTGAGAGGTCGAACCATTCCATGCGACTGATCGTGACCAAAGACTACGCGGCGATGAGCCGTTGCGCGGCCCGGATGGTTGCCGAGGCGCTCGCCAGCCATCCAGCGGCAAATATCGCCATGCCGACTGGCGAGACGCCCATCGGCTTCTATCGTGAGTTGGCGGCGCTGCATCGTCTGGGCGCGTTCGATGCCTCGCATCTGCGCGTCTTTCAATTAGATGAGTATCTGGGGGTCGCGCCCGATGATCCCCGCGCCTTCGCTG
>DAHUXT010000329.1 GCA_027307065.1 Ktedonobacteria bacterium | reverse complement strand
GGAAGCCGTTCGGCTGGCCGAGGATGATCAGCACCAACCAGGTGAATAGTCCGTAGATCGTGGCCACGATCACCTGCGCTCGAAAGAAGCCGCCGAAGGTATCGTTGATATGCCGCTGGAACATGCGAATATCGGGCTCCCATCGTGGCGGCAACTTCGCAACAATGCCCTTCACCAGCTTCTCGCCATCCAGCATGATGTAGAACGAGAGGATGATCACCAGCGCGGTATCAAATAGGATGGTCATAATCGATGTGACCAGCGTCGTCACGAAATTGACCGCGCCGTTGGCCAGCGATCCGGCCCAACCAGGCACCTGCTGTGAAATCTGCTCGACCACACGCTGCGCATCGCGCTGGGAGAAGCCGAACCTGCTGAGAAACTGGACTGCGCTTTGGTTGAGCGTCACCAGCCGTTCGGCCGAAAGATCATACTTGATCTCGTCCGCGAGTTGCGTCACCTGCGATTGCAGCGCTGGCAGCATCAGCACGATGGCGCCCGAGATGACGATCAGCAGCGCAACGTAGACGAGTGAGACGGCGAGCACGCGGGGGAATCTGCGACTCTGGAGAAAATTCGAGACGGGCGCGAGAATAAACGTGACAACCCACGACAGAAAGAAGAGCAGCAGGATATCCCCAACAGACGAGAGCAGCGACCACGCATTGCCGATGACCCACATTGCGACCAGAATCGTCAGTAGCCCCAGCAAGACGCGCAGCACTCGATGGCGATCGATGAGATCTCGTTTGTCCACGGGGAACATGCCCTCCTGAGCGCGGATCCATCCTTCATAGCACGTTACATTTCACGACCTGAACCACGTCGTTCCAGTGTACCACGAGAGGCGCGAACCGAGAACGACACCACCCATGTCTCCCGCACTGGCAAATTGAGATCATGTGCGCCAACCCACTTGCGGAATCTATAATTTCGTGTTACTATACTAACATGAATATGAAGCCTGACGCTGATACAGCAAAACGTCGCTACCAGATGAAGGCGCGCGCCGCGACGACCGCCGCCACTCGTGAGCGCATCATCGATGCCGCCATTGCACTGTTTTGGGAGCAGCCATGGATGGAAACCCCGCTCGAAGACGTGGCGCGTCGGGCAGGTGTCTCGTTGCCTACGGTGATTCGACATTACGGCGACAGGCAAGGTTTGTTCGCGGCAGCTGGTGAGCGGGAATTCGAGCGCGTTCGTGTCCAGCGCGAAGAGGCCCCGGTTGGTGACGTGCGCGAGGCTGTGCGGGTCTTGTTCGACCATTACGAAGAGCTTGGCGATTCGGTGATGCGTCTTCTCGCCGAGGAAGATAGAGTGCCCGCGCTACGTCCAATCGCGGATCGCGGGCGCGATTACCATGAACGGTGGTGCGAGCGTGTATTTGCACCGTTCATGAGCAAATTCAAGGGAGAAGAACGAGTCCGAAGGCTCACCCAGTGCATCGCGGTCACCGATGTACTCGTCTGGAAGCTCATGCGCCGCGACCGCGGACTCAGTCGGCAGCAAGCAGAGTTGGCTGTTTGTGAATTGCTCGAACGACTAATCGGAGGACAGTAATGGCACGCATTCTCGCCTATACCACGCCCGGGCAAGGGCATCTGTTTCCGCTCATCCCCATTCTGGACGAATTACACAGTCGCGGCCACCAGATCGCGCTGCGCACGCTCGCCTCCCAAGTAGCGCTGATGCAGGCACGCGGTTTCGCGGCGGCGCCGATCAGCGAGCAGGTCGAGGCAATCGAGCACGACGACTGGCGCGCCGCTAACCCACGAGCAGCGCTGGGCCATGCTGTGAGCATCTTCTGTGCCCGTGCCGAGTACGACGCGCCGGACCTGCAGCGGGCCATCGCTGAGGAGCAGCCCGACGCGCTGCTCGTCGACATTAATAGCTGGGGAGGACTCGCTGCCGCCGAGGCATGGGGCGGCCCATGGGCAATGTATTGCCCCTATCCAATGCCTCTACGCTCGAAGGATGCGCCTCCATTTGGGCCAGGTCTCCCACCGGCGAATGGACCATTCGGGCGGCTTCGCGATCGATTGCTACGGCCTATTGTGCTGGGCACCGTGGAGAAGACGATGTTGCCATCGCTCAACGGCGTTCGGGGCGGGCTTGGACTGTCGCCATTAGCACAGGTAGACGACATGTTCCGCCGTTGTCCTCTCGTTGTGTATATGACCGCTGAGCCGTTCGAGTATCCACGCAGCGATTGGCCCGCGAGTATCGTCATGGTCGGCCCTTGCGAGTGGGATCCGCCGTCCGATACGCCGTCATGGCTGGCGGACATTACACAGCCAATCGTCTTGGTAACGACATCATCCGAGTTTCAGCACGATGAGAGACTCTTACAAGCTACCTTTGACGCGCTGGCTGATGAGCCGGTGGCAATTGTGGCCACAGCACCGAGTGTTGACGTCTCGCATCTGCGCCCACCTCAGAATGCGCATCTCGAGCGATTCATCCCACACGGGCAAGTGCTCGACCGCGCCGTCTGCGCTGTAACTCATGGCGGCATGGGCGTGACGCAAAAAGCGCTTGCGCGAGGTGTTCCCGTGTGTGTCGTGCCTTTCGGTCGCGATCAGCTCGAGGTGGCGCGACGAGTGGACGTCGCGGGCGCTGGGACACGACTGCCCGCGAGCCGGTTAGATTCCAGACGACTCCGAGCAAAGATCCACAAGGCCATGGCGATGTCAGATGGCGCGAAGCGCATTGCAGCGGCATTCGCCCATGCCGGTGGCCCGATCGCTGCGGCAAATGCGGTCGAGACGCATCTGCTCCGTGTCGCGCCGCGTGAGCTGCTCCCAGGATAGCGCCTCTCTCCGCCGAATTGGCCCTATAAGCGCCGGATCAGCAGCGAGCGCAGGCGATCGTGCGGTAGGGCGTGAAGCAGGTGGCCGCCGCGCCCGCGCATTGGCGTCGCGGCCAGCAGCGCGTTGATGACGGCCTCTTCGGTTGCCTCGACGACCGCGCTGAAGATCGCGTTCAGCCCGGTATTGTCGTAGCTGCCCTCGCTGAGCACGGTGATGTCCAGACGGCCACCAGGGGCGCGATAGGGAACGCGCTGCGCTGTCGAGAACGCCAGAATGATCTCGCCACTGCCATCGCCCGCCGTCGACCCCGTACGCGCCAGTCCGAGTCCGGCGCGTTTGGCCAGCCGTTGCAGCGTATGCGCGTGGAGCGGCGCATCGGTGGCCACGACGACGATGCACGAGCCGTCGGCGGTCGGCTGCTCTGGCATCAGGTCGGTGATGGCGCGACCAACAGGAACGCCCGCGACGGTCAGTTGCGGCCTGCGACCAAAGTTCGTCTCCACCAGCACACCCACCGTAAACGTGCCGGCGTCGAGGGCGGCGACACGCGATGAACTGCCGATGCCGCCCTTGAAGCCGAAGAGCGCCATGCCCGTCCCCGCGCCAACACACCCTTCTTCCACGGGCGCGGTGCTGGCGGCGTCGAGGGCTGCCCAGACGTCCTCCTCGGTTAGCGCGAAGGTGAGGTGGTCGTGCAGAAAGCCATCATCGCACTCGGCAACCACCGCAATTGGTATCTCCTCGCGCGCCTCGTCAGGATAGCGTTTCGCCAGGTAGCGCGTGGTGGCGTGCAGCGCCGTGCCGACACCCGACGTACCCGTCAGCACGACTGGACCCGCGAGCAGTCCCCATTCGTCGATCACCGAGCGACTAGTCATTTCGCCATAGCCGTTGAGCGCGAAGATGCCCGCGTACAATCGCTCGCGCAGCGGATTGCCGTCGTGCGGCCAGATCGCCGTGACGCCGGTGCGCACATCCTCGCCGCGAATGAGAGTCGTGTGGCCAACCCGCAC
>DAHUXT010000328.1 GCA_027307065.1 Ktedonobacteria bacterium | reverse complement strand
GTGAACCTGCCGCCGCTGACGGCATGCGACCATTGCCGCGGTGAGTTGGTCGCCCCTGGGTCAGTCATCATGCGCCCCATTTTCTTGCTCGGTGCCGTCATGGCATTCTTTGCCACCATCCGGGCTACGCGCCCGTCCGATGCCACGAGTATTGCACAGCGCGCGCACAAGTTGCCAGTGATCTACACACAGCAGATTGCGAACGATGGGTGTGTGGCGTGTGATTTGCCGCATGCTTGACAAACCGATATGGCATCTGTATGCTTCTTGTGAACGATTCCGGAATCGATTCCGGGAGCGCTTCTTTGTGCCGGGAGCGCGTGCGTGCCTTGCGTGCCTCTTGCTGGCGTTCTTCAGCAAGGATTGCGGACCCCATGGAAGGAGGTGAGCTTGATTTCGGGGCGCTGATTCGATGCTGTGGCACATCCGGGCATACGCTCGACCTACCCAATCAGGATTGCGCGAACACCCAACATGGCCGGGTGCGATGCGAGCACCCTGCTGCTCAACCTTTCATCACACGTGGAGCGGATCACCTGTATTGATTCATGACTCGAAACGGCGCTTACGCTCGTCTGTTGGCGCGCCGGATCGTGGCCTTGAGGATTCTTCGCCTCGAAGAGGAGGAACAGCATGAATCTCCGCAGATTCACCCATGGATGGCGACACACTTCGTTGTTTCTCGCAGGAATCGCCGCGATCGTGGCGACGATCGTATCATTGCTGGCCTTCGCGCTTATCCCCTCTCACGCGCACGCGGCAGGCAGCACAGCCTTTATTCGCATCAATCAGATGGGCTACGCCACGTCGGCGAGCAAACGTGCCTACCTCATGGCATCCGCGGCGGAGACCGGCGCGACCTACGCTGTGAAGAATGCAAGCGGCACGACGGTAGCGTCTGGGACAGTCGGCGCGAGTCTTGGATCGTGGAGCTCAGCCTATCCCGATGTCTACGCGTTGGATTTCGATGCCGTAACCACCGCTGGGAGCTATACCGTCGTCGTGAGCGGTCCTATTGCCGCGACATCGGCATCGTTTCAGGTGAACACAGCATCTGCGCTGTACACGTCCGCGCTCGCCAATGCGCTTTCGTTTTATCAGAACGAACGTGATGGGGCCAACTACATCCCCTCGCCGCTGCGCACTGCGCCCGGACACCTCAACGATAGCACCGCTATGACCTATCTCACTCCGGCTATGAACAACAACGGGCGCTTCTCTGGGGACCTTACGCCGCTGGGCGTACAGATTGACGCCTCTGGCGGCTGGTGGGATGCCGGCGACTACCTGAAGTTTGTCGAAACGACAAGCTACACCGTAGCCATCATGGGGATGGGCGTCCGCGACTTTCCGACGCAATTGGGCGCTGGGTCGACGGGATCGAACTTCACCGCGGAGACGAAATTTGGCCTGACCTTCCTCAGCCATATGTGGAACGACACCAGCCAGACACTGTATTACCAGGTCGGCATTGGCAACGGCAACGCCAAAACCATAAGTGACCACGATATCTGGCGTCTTCCGCAGGTCGACGATACCTACGGCGGCACCGATCCGCTCTATCGCTACATTCGGAATCGTCCGGTGTTCCGCGCGGCGGCCCCTGGCTCGCTCATCAGCCCAAATCTTGCCGGGCGCCTGGCGGCTGACTTCGCGCTCTGCTTCCAGCTCTACAAGACGAGCGATCCCACCTTCGCCAACGCGTGTCTGCTGTCGGCGGAGCACATTTTCGCGCTGGCGAATACCGCCCCGAGCAGCCCGCTGCTCACCGTGGCACCATACAGTTTCTACCCAGAGACCGAGTGGCGCGACGATCTGGAGTTGGGTGCGTCGGAGTTGTATTTTGCGGTGGCGAGTGGCGGGCTTCCCGCTGGGTTGCCTCACACCGACCCACTGTTCTATCTGCAAGCCGCGGCGCACTGGGCGCATGCGTATATCACCGGCCCGAACGACGCCGCCGATACTCTCAACCTCTACGACGTCAGCGGTAGCGCGCATTATGAGTTGTATCGTGCCATCGCGCAGGCGGGGAATCCGAGCGGGCTGGAGGCGAGCCAGGCGGATCTGCTCGCCGATATGAAGAAGCAACTCGACGGCGCGGTCACACAGTCTGGCAAAGACCCGTTCGGCTTTGGGTTCACCTGGGCTGCGTTTGATACGACCACCCATGGCACTGGCCTGGTCGTGATGGCCAGCGAATACGATCACCTGACCAACTCCAGCACCTATGCCAGCTACGGCGTTCGCTGGCTCGCGAACGTGCTCGGCACGAACGCGTGGGGCGTATCGCTGATCGTCGGCGACGGCGCCGTGTTCCCGCATTGTATGCAGCATCAGGTGGCGAATCTCGCGGGATCGCTCGATGGCTCGCCGCCAGTGCTGGCGGGCGCTGCGGTTGAAGGACCAAACTCGACGACCTCCAGAGGTCTCGTCTCAGGGATGCTGACGTGTCCCGTGAATGGCATCGATACCTATGCGCAATTCAATGGCTCCTCGGCGACCTACCAGGACAATGTGCAATCCTGGTCAACCGATGAACCGGCGATTGACCTGACGGCGACCTCACCGCTGGCATTCGCGTGGCAGTTGCAGCCATAGCCACCGCGCATGGTGAGACACGTTCTCACAGGGAGGGCATTCGATGAAGCGACTCTTCGTGCCGCGACTCGCACGTGTTCTGTTGATGGCCGCGGTGATTGTCGTGGGCGTTGCTGGATTCGTCGCGACCCATGCCAGAACGGCGGGGGCCACCAGCCCCACCGTCGTCACTATCCAGTTCGACGATGGCAATGCCGATGCGTATCTCGCCTTGGCGATGCTCAACGCACACGGCATGCACGCAACGTTCTATATCAATTCCGGCTTCATAGGCGATTCGACGCATATGAGTTGGGCGCAGCTCCAGGATCTCTTTGCCGCCGGAAATGACATTGGGGGCCACACACTGACCCATACCAATCTGAAACCGTTGAAGACCGCCGACGCGCGCCACCAGGTGTGCCAGGACCGCGACAATCTGCTGAGTCACGGATTTCAACCGACCGCTTTTGCCTATCCGTTCGGCTCGTTCGATAGTGGTACTGAACAGGTTGTCGCCTATTGCGGCTACAATAGCGGTCGTGGTGTCTCTGGCGTTAACGACACCAAAGTGTTTGCCGAGACGATCCCACCGGCTGACCCATACGCGACACGGACGCCGCCGAATCCGAAGCAAGGCACCACCGTCGCCACGATCGAGGGCTATGTGACGGCGGCGGAGCAGAACGGAGGCGGCTGGGTACAACTGGTGTTTCACCATATATGCAATGCTTGCGACGCCTACTCCATCACGCAGACGGACTTCCAGGCATTGCTGGATTGGCTACAGCCGCGATCGGCCACCGGCACAGTGGTCGAAACCACGGCGCAGGTTATCGGCGGGCCAGTAAATCCGCCAGTTCAAGCGTAGCGAGGCAGTGTACCCCAGGGTCGCCTGGCGAACATCAAGCGAAGGCTGTGGAACGCGTCCTGCAATCCCACAGGCGACCGCAGCCTTCACCTACTGTGCGTTGGCGCTAGCAACTCAGCGCGATTGGCGATTCCTGATTCGGAGTGTAATTTGGGGGAACAGTCTGGGCAAAGAGCGTTTCCGTAGCGGCGCTTGGCTCGACATACTCGAGCGACAGGTATCGCAGACAGCTTCGTGACCCCGTGCCTGCGATTGGGCCGCCGATGAGGATTCTTGCGCGCGACTCCACGACCATTGCGACCGCCTGATGCGTGGCCACGCTGACGTAGAGGTGTGTGCGTGTCGGCGCATTTGTCCAGAGCAGGTTGAAGACACGTTGTCCA
>DAHUXT010000327.1 GCA_027307065.1 Ktedonobacteria bacterium | reverse complement strand
GCGCATAGGAACCAGTGACAAACGTCATATGTTCGCGTTTGTGCATTTGTCACCATCAGTTGACCACCTGGGGGACTCCATGACGCACGATAAGCAACCTGACTCCTATGCCGCGATAGCCGCCTGGTACGATGTCGAGCATGATCCTCTGACCGAAGATATCGAATGCTATCAGGCATTGATCGCCGATGCCGACCTGCGTAATCCCGCGATCATCGAGGTTGGTTGCGGTACCGGCCGTGTGCTGGCGCGGTTAGCGGCGGCAGGATACAGTGTGACGGGCGTAGATCCATCGGAGGCGATGCGACAACGATGTGCGCGCAGACTGGCAACGTTGCCAGAGCGTGTCTCTCGCCGCGTATGTCTGCTCGCGGGGGACGCCGAACATCTGCCGCTCGGCGATGACGAGCGTTTCGATCTTGCCATATTTAGCCTGAATACATTCGCGCACCTGACTACCGGCCAGTCGCGGCTGACGGCGCTTCGGGCGCTCGCGGCACATCTACGTCCCGGCGCTCTGTTGCTCATCGACCTCGATCTGTTGGGCTCGCGTCGGTTGGCTGAGACGGCTGGCCAGCTTTGGTGGCAAGGCACGTGGCCGTTGCCGGAGAACAACGCGGTGCTATTGTCGCATTTTGTGGCGGCAGCGCCAATCAGCACACCAGGTGCGCTTCGGGTGACACATTTCTACGACATTCACGAGCAGGGTGGCGAGGTGCGTAGGGCAATCAGCACCATGTCTCTAGCGCTGATCAGTAAGGGTGAGCTCGAGGTAGCGCTGCAATATGCCGGCTTCTCGGTCGATGAGGTATTTGGAGACTACGAACTGACAGCGTGGGACGACGTGTCCTCACGGGCGATTTTCGTAGCGCGCAGGGCTGGGCAACCAGCGGTTACGGCTGACCAGGCGGGTTGATCGGCACTTCGTAGCAGAGTATCAGGCTGCCATCCTCAGCCGAGGAGTCCGTGTAGCACGCGCCGTGATGCCAAACGGCGGTGATTTGCGCGATCGAGAGTTCCAGCCCAAGGTGAACCGGGCGATCCGCGCCGATGGGCTGCGGTTGGGAGAACCGACCAAACAGCGTTTCAAGGTCGGTCGCGTTGAGCCGGACGCCGTGGAGCCGCACCATCACGCGGAAGGAGCCATCTCGCGCCGTCGCCTGAATTTCCAGCGCGCCTCCGACTGGCATCATTGCCACCGCGCCCCGCAGCAGTCCGCCAAGGCCCTCGCACAGGCGCTCACCATCCGCCTTGAGCGTAGAAGGCAACGGCTCGTCCGTTCGGATAACAGTGATGTTGTTTGCGCGCAATTGGTCACGGATACTTTCCAGCGCGCGCGCGAACACCGCGGTCGGATCCACCTTCGTGAGGCGCAGAGCCAGCTCGCCGCTATCGGCGCGTGCCATGAAGAGCACATCCTCGAGCAGCAATGCCAGCTGGCCAATAGCGGTGTGCGTGTAACCAAGCATTTCTTGTTGGCGTTCACTGAGTGGCCCGGCCAGGCCGTCGAGCACCATTTCGAGAAAGCCGTTCGCGCTGTGCAATGGCGTGCGCAACTCATGCGCGGCCAATGACAGGAACGAGCGATCATGCGAGGAGGGTTTGTTGCGCCTTTGAGACCGGGATGGCTCCATTGGCGTCAACCCGTGAACTTATAGCCGACGCCGCGGGCTGAATGGATGAGCTCCGGATGCGCGGGGTCGCGTTCGAGCTTACGCCGGAGACGGCGCACATACACGTCCACGATGTTGCTTTCGCCAACGTAGGCGTTGCCCCAGACGCTCGCCATCACATCTTCGCGATCGACCGTTTCTCCGGTGCGTTGCGCGAGATGCATCAGTACCTTCATCTCGGTGGGCGTGAGCGATACGGGACGGCGGCCTGGCATATTCACGCGGAGGCCAATGGCGTCGATCTCGATGCTCTGCGTCTGAATCGTAGCGCCATCGCCGCGAGTTCTGCGGTAACGGCGGAGTACCGCTTCAACACGCGCCGTCAATTCAGCGGGCTGAAACGGCTTGCAGATGTAGTCGTCCGCGCCGATACGCAGCCCCTGTAGCCGGTCTTCCAGTTCGCCTTTGGCGGTGACGAAGATCACCGGCATCTCATAGCCGTCGTTGCGAAGCCGTTTGCAGAAGTCGAATCCACTCTGATGGGGAAGGTTGACATCCAGCAGGATCAGATCGGGTGTGTGCTCATCGAGCAGCGTCAGCGCGCCGCGTGCGGAATCGGTCGTATCGACGGAATAGCCCTGTTCAGTAAGCAGAAACTGAACCATACGGCTTCCCAGAGGATCGTCATCAACCACCAGGATGCGCAAGTGGTTTCCTCCTGCCAACTGGTGAAGAACCTTGGTCTTCTCGGTGAATATCTGCTCGTTCGTTCGGGCAGATCGTCCTGCTATGCCCACCACCAGCCGCCACACGTCCACCCGCTATGGTACGCCTCTAACTGCTGGCTGTCAATGTTGTATACCCGTAAGACTATCCAGCCTGACGCGAACCCGTACCGCGCCGTTTGCGCTCCAAATGCACCATCAGTACGGATATGTCAGCGGGTGTCACTCCGGGAATGCGAGATGCCTGACCTATCGTCAATGGCCGCACACGCGCTAAATGTTGCCGTGCTTCAGCGCGGAGTCCGACGAGCGTGCCATAGTCCATGTACTCGGGCAACGTTTGATCTTCTAATCGTACCGCTCGAGACACACTTGCCATTTCCTTGCGGATGTAGCCCGCATATTTGGCCCTCAACTCGACCTCGGTCACCGTGTCATCATCAAGCTCTGGCAGGTCATGGCCGTCGCCCATTAGCAGCTCTCGCACCTGCCAATAGCGAATCTCTGGGCGGCGCAACAGCTCAGCGGCGCTAGCAGTCTGCGACAATGGCTGCAGGCCAAGTGCCTCCATGCGCGAGTTCGTCTGCCTTGACGGCCGTACTATCGTCACCTCAAGTGTTGTGGTTGCGTCGTCCGCGAGTTGGCGACGGGCTGCGACCTGTGCGAAACGGTGATCGCTGAGCAGGCCAAGCTGCCAGGCGCGCTCCGAGAGCCGCAGATCGGCGTTGTCATGCCGCAGTAACAGCCGGTGTTCCGCGCGCGACGTGTGCAGACGATAGGGTTCGCTCGGCGGCTGTGTTACCAGGTCGTCGATCAGCACGCCGATATACGCCTGGTCACGACGCAGAATAAATGGCGGTTCGCCCCGCGCGCTTAATGCCGCGTTGATTCCAGCCACAATGCCTTGCGCCGCCGCTTCTTCGTATCCAGACGTGCCGTTGATCTGGCCCGCCAGAAAGAGGTTGCGCACCGGCTTGGCTTCGAGGGTAGGACGAAGCTGGTCTGACGGCACGTAATCGTACTCCACGGCGTAGCCAGCCCGCATCAGCTCGACACGGTCCAAACCGGGGATACTGCGGAGCATCGCGATCTGGACATCCTCGGGCAGGCTGGTATTCATCCCCTGGACGTAGACCTCGCCGGTGCGCCATCCCTCCGGCTCCAGGAACACCTGATGGCGATCCTTGTCGGCGAATCGTACGATCTTATCTTCGATAGAGGGACAGTAACGCGGCCCAACGCCTTCGATCGTGCCGTTGTAGAGCGGCGAGCGGTCGAGATTTGCCCGGATAACGTCGTGCGTGCGCGTGTTGGTGTGCACCAGATAGCACGGAAGTTGTGGGCGCCAATCTGTCCGCGCGTTGTCGGGAACGGGGTAGACAGGATGCGGCGGCCCGGATGGCAGCGTGACATCATTGCGAGCGGCATGATCACTCGAAAAGTAGAGTGGAGTGGCGCTGCCTGGCTGAATGGTCGTCTGCGAAAAGTCTATAGTGCGGGCGTC
>DAHUXT010000326.1 GCA_027307065.1 Ktedonobacteria bacterium | reverse complement strand
ATCGCAGACCTCGCATCCCAGCCCGCGCAGGCGGGCTTCGCGGCCCGCAGGCCATCCAGGCGCGACTTCAGTCGCCCGCCAACCCTCCCCGCCACCATCCGCCAACGACCTCTCGCAATCTGCTGTAAGACCACAACAGCGCCAGACCTGGTATGAGTGGCTGGAAAACAGAAGAGGCTCGCAGCAAAACAACACTGCGAACCTCTGCCACGCGGGTCCGCCAGACATAAGCGCCTGGCAGACGGCGATTACTTCTTGGCCTTGGGCTTGGCGGCGGCGGCGTGGCCATGATGCGCGGCGACCGCGTCATTCAGATCTTTGCCCGGCGTGAACTTGACGCGCTTGCGGGCGGGAACGTTGATCTTCTCGCGGGTCTGCGGGTTCACACGCACGCTGGCGGCGGTGTCCTTCACAGAGAACACACCAAATCCGACCAGACGAACCGCGTCGCCCTCTTTGAGCGCCTCAAGGATGGCCTCGAGTGTGCCATTGACGAAAACCGTGCTCTCCTTGACGCTCTTGTTCGTCTTGGTAGCAACGCGCTTGATCAGATCCTGGCGACCTACTGGCATGTCAGGTGCTCCTTTGGTTCGAGTGCGCCGACAACGGCGCCCAACGCTACGCTGGCGAAGCGGCTCTCCCAGTGGGCTTAACCAGCTTGCCAGCCGCGAGTATAGCACAGGACTTGGGCCGCGACAACCGTACAGACAACCTCCAGAGCCATCTCGATTCGCAACATGGCAATTGCACGGCGTTATTCGAATCACTGGCAATTGCTTCAAACACGCTTGAATTCAGGTTTTTACCCCTATCTCAGTGATAGCGACTAGAAAACTACAGCATCTGGCAATCCGGGAAAACTCGCAGATTGTGACCCAGGAACGTAAGTACTAATTTCCTATAAAGTACTAGCCTGAACCCGCTTCCCGCCAGCATTTCACCGTCATCTAACAATGCCCAATATATTTCACTGTTGAATTGCATCCGCAGTCGATGGCTATTCTACACGACCCGCAGCAAGCGGCAACGGCGAATGCACGTCTTGCGCCGGATCGGGTAGGATACTATAGGCTCAGAGCGTCATGCCACCCAATAGATCTGCAGTCCATCCCGCTCGGCGCGCATGGCAAGGTCCGCGAAACGCAGGTACTCAAGATGGGCAAGCGTCTCAGCCAACGCGAAACGCCAGTCATCGGCGTTGCGCAACCGCTCGCCGAATAATTCGCCCGCGACATGAAAGGCGTCCCGCCCAGCGTGGTGCGCCGCGAGAATATCGTGGGTCTGCTGGCTGCGTTCGTCGTGGTGTTCGCGTAGCTCGGCGGCGCGCTCGGCAAGCCCCTCGAAGGGGCGACGGTGTCCCGGCAAGACCAGCCGCGCGGGCAGGTCCTGCACCTTCTCCAGCCCGACAAAATAATCTGCCAGCGGATTCGGACGTCCACCAACATAGAGTCCGATATTGGGCGTGATGCCGGGCAGGATATGATCGCCCGCGATAAATAGGCCATCGTCACGCAGCAGACACAGGTGATAGTCGGAGTGTCCCGGCGTCCAGATGGTTTGAAAGGTGTGCGCGCCCAGCACGATCTGCTGGCCATCATGCAGCGTGCTGACTGCGTCGAGCGGAGGCAGACGTAGAATCCGGCGCAGGCGGCGACTTGAATGCTGGCCGGTAGCCCGCAAATCGTCGGGAAGGCCGTTGACGCGATACATCTCGTCCAGCCGCGTCTGCAGCGCGTCGCCTCCCTCGCCCCAGACGGTGGACAGGTGCTGCTCTTCACCCTCCAACATGTAGATGGGCGCGCGCGAGTCGGCGTAGATCAGCCCGGAGAGGCCGATATGATCGGGATGCGCGTGGGTCAGGACGAGCGTTGAGATATCTTGAAGCGCGATACCAGCCTGTGCCAGTCCCTCGCGCAGCGCCTGCTCGTCGGCGGGGAGTCCCAGCCCGCTATCAATCAGCGTCCGCCCGCCAGGTCCGTCGTCGAGCAGGTAGATATTAGCCGACCGCAGCGCGAACGGCAGCGGCACCGGAATACGCCAGACGCCTTGCACGACCTCTTCCGGGCCATCCTGCGCCGGAAACTGCACCGTCTCACCCGCTGGAACACTTTGCACGCGACATCCCCTCCTGGCTGGCTCGTCCCTTCACGCTGACGTTTCGCTGGCTTCATGCTGGAGGGGCGCTAATCTTCCGAAAGTATAGCGCGTCGCGTGAACCACCGCCATGTAGCTGGGCAACATGGGAGATACAGCAAGAACCCCCTCTCCATGGCGGGGAGGGGGTTGGAGAACGGATATGTCTACCGCGAGAAGATCTTGACGCGCCGGTTCGGCTCCCGGCCATAGCTGCGCGACTCCAGATTGTACCGCTCGGCGATGCGATGCTGCAGCCGCCGCACGTAGGCGTTTTGCGGCGCGAGGTCGGCATGCGGGATGTGCGCGGAGAGCAGCTTGTGAATCGCGTCCTCCGCTTCCTGCATCGCATCCATCGTTGGATTCGCCGGGCCACCGCTAGTGTGGTACGACTGGCTCCGCCGCAGGTCGAAGAGCTTCGAGAGACACTGCTCGATCTGCGCGACGGTGTTGGTCTTCAGAATGTAGATTGGCTTGCGCTCGCCCTCCACCGACCGCAGCCGCTCTGACTGGCGGCGGTAGTAGTTGCGCGAGGTGATGACCGCGTCGGCCAACCGCTGATCGTGGCTGATCTCCACCGGCACACGCAGGTGCTTGCCCGCCTGCTCTACCCGGTCGCGGCTGATACCGAACGGATAGATGCGCAACTTGCGGCTTGGCAGCGGCAGCGCGTGGATGTTGCCGCTGGCGGCTGGGCCAGTGGTGCCCGTCGGCTCCTCAGCCATCACATCGTACTCGTCGTCACTGTCACCTTCGTCGGCGGGCGCATTCTCGTTCCACCACGCCTCATTGCTATAGGTACGCTCGCCAAACTGCGCCCAGCCCGCCTGGCTGCCGCGAGTGCGCGCCAGATTGCGGCGTGGACCTTCGCGCGCAATGGTTTCTTCATCCTCGTCCAGATGCACCGTCTCCGTGCGAACGTTGCCCTGGTCGTCCAGGATGCGCCGCTCGGCTGTCAGCGGCTGTCCGCGCAGGATGTCATCGACGGCTGAGGCGACGTCGGCGACGACGATCACCTCGCGCCAACTGCGCTGTTCGACGAGGACATCGAAGGTGGGGGGCGCCTTGCGCTCGACCACCGTCTTCTGCGTCCCCCGCCGCCGCGCCTCCTCATCCCCCAACGTCACCGTCTGCGTCCCCCCCACCAGATCCGCGAGCGTCGGGTTCACCACCAGATTGTCCAGCGTCCGCCCATGCGCCGTCCCCACCAACTGCACCCCCCGCTCCGCAATCGTGCGCGCCGCCGCCGCCTCCAACTCCGTGCCAATCTCGTCGATGATGATCACCTCCGGCATGTGGTTCTCCACCGCCTCGATCATCACCTGATGCTGCTCCGCCGGCCGCGCCACCTGCATCCGCCGTGCCCGCCCGATCCCCGGATGGGCGATGTCGCCGTCCCCGGCAATCTCGTTGGAGGTGTCCACCACCACCACCCGCTTGCCCAACTCATCGGCCAGCACCCGCGCCGCCTCGCGTAACAGCGTCGTCTTGCCCACTCCCGGCCGCCCCAAAATCAAGAGCGATTGCCCCTGCTCGATGACGTCGCGAATCAGCGTGAGGGTGCCGCGCACCGCCCGCCCCACCCGGCAGGTCAGCCCCACCACCTCGCCGCGCCGGTTGCGAATCGCGCTGATCCGGTGCAGCGTCCGCTCGATCCCCGCCCGGTTGTCTCCCCCAAATTGCCCGACGCGCTTCACCACATAGGCGATATCTTCGGCAG
>DAHUXT010000325.1 GCA_027307065.1 Ktedonobacteria bacterium | reverse complement strand
AGTGTGGATGGGCCCTCCATCCGCTTCTGGCCCGCGTTGGCCCTGCCAGCGAGGCATCGGAGGAAGTGGACACGGCTGCGCGCTCCTGACTGGGCGGTCCTGTGTTGTCGTTGTCCTTGTTTGCCATTAGTGCGCCTCCACGATCGGCGGCACGTGGTACGCACCGCTCAGGATAGCCGCGCCAGGCTGATAGACCCGGAGCCACAACTTGAAGTCTCCGCTTGGGGACGGAAGCCAGTTCGACTCGTGGCCCGCCGGGGCGGTGCGCTGAATGTAGATGTCAATCGAGCCATCGGCGTTCGGCACCAGCCCCGACCGGTCGCCGACGCTGTAGCGGTTGCTCGGATTGGCTACCAAGTAGCCCGGCGCGATGGTCATAGTTAGCGACCAGAAGGCATGATTGGGCGGCAGCCCGCCCGACGGGAAGTGGAGGATATAGTCATGTGCTCCTGTAAGCGTTTGCCCTGCGCCATCCACCGTCGCCGTGTAGTACACCGCCTCCTCCGGCAGGTTGACGGCGAAGTAGGCCTGAGCGCAGGCGGCGCGTACCAGTATGCCGTCGCTGGCCTTGCCACAGGACGTGGTGATACTCCAGCCATCGACCGTCGTTTGCATGGCGGTGACCTGAGCGAGGATCAGCAGAATAGCCGTGAGAATCGCCAGCCCGGACCCCACGAGAATCCCCTGGATCACGTCCAGGGCGATGCTCCGCTTGACGAAGGGGCTATTCCGGATGACTGCCCACACGCGGGTGAGGGCCGATGGACGAGAGGTTTGGCTCATAAGCACCCCGTTTCTATCCTCACCAACATCCATTTCATGCATACACTCCATGCCAGTCCTCTCTGGACTGCGCACTCGTTCGCCGCATCCTGGCCTCGTGTGGGTCAACGGACATGCCGCGTGCGTGCCAGTAAGCTACTCCCAGCGGAAATAGCGAATCGCGATGAATCCAAAGAGCACTGTGTAGACGACCATAGTAAGCAGCGCCGCATATGAAGGGCTGCCGTTGAAAACTGCATCGAGCAGAGCCCTCGCCGCCGCGCCGCTCGGCGAGTAATACATGATCGTCTGCAAGGGGCCGCCTACCTGTGCCGGTTGAACCCACAGACCCGAGAGGAACAGCAAAACGAAGGTTACTACCCCGCCGACGACGCTCGCGACCGTCTGTGTTGTCGCCAGGGCCACCAGCATCAGGCCAAGCGCGAATATCTCAGCGATCGCGAGCAGGAGCGAAGCCCCAAAAGGCAGAACCTGCACGTGGAGTGATGCGCCGAACACCAGCGCGCCACCCCCGATGACGATCAGGACTGCCACCGCCGCAAGCACCAGATCGATGACTAGCTGCGCCGCAAGCAGCATGGCTGGATGCAGCGGGGTGGTGGACACTCGTCTCAGCCAGCCGATCTCGCGATCTCTGACCAGCGTATTCGGCAGGGAAATCGCAATGAAGATGAACGCGAGGACCAGGATGGTTGGGATCCACAGGTCGATAATCGTCAGGCCGGTGCCACCAACATTGCCTGGCACGGCCCGTCCAATAAACCCGAACACGGCCAGTAGGACTGCTGGGAGTGCAATCCCGGTCAGCAGGCCATACGGTTCGCGCAAGGCAAGCCTGGCCTGTACCTTGAGCAGCTCGGCGAATCGAACGCCTGACCGGTGATTCGTCGACTCTTCGACGCGTGAGTCAGTCATGTCTCAGCAGCTCCCTCAGCGGTGGAAGCGTCGTCCTGCGTCAGCTTGAGGAAGGCGTCCTCAAGGTTCCCAGCTCGTGCCTCCACATCTGATACACGAACTCCGATTGCTGCCAGCGCCGTGATGACCGATGACGCGAGATCGCGCGTACCGGTAACGGTGACGTAGCGCTGCTTCCGTTCGATGTCCCGCACACCGGGTATCGTCCGCAGCGTTTGGTCGTCAACCGGTTGCGATGGGACAAACCGGAGCCTGCTTCCCCCCGCTGTCGCCGCGATCGCTTCTGGTGTGTCGAGCGCCCTGACAGTCCCCCTGTTGATGAGCGCGAGGCGATCACACAGTCGCTCAGCCTCATCCATAAAATGCGTTACCAGGATCACCGTCACACCACGGTCGCGCATGCGTTCGATGAGGCTCCAGGTTTCACGCCTTGCCTCAGGATCAAGCCCCGTGGTCAGCTCGTCGAGGATCGCGAGCTTCGGGTTGCCCACCAGCGCTAGCGCGATGGACAGTCGCTGTTTCTGGCCGCCGGAAAGGCTTTTGAATGCGGAGTTCTCGAACTGCTTGATGCCCAGTGACTCCAGCAACTCGTCTGGATCCAAGGGGTTTAAGTAGAACGACGCAAAGAGCCTCACCGCCTCACTCACCTTGAGCCGTGGAGGCAGTGCGCTCTCCTGCAACTGGACACCGACCAACTCTCTGATCTTGTTTCTGTCCTTCTGCGGAGAAAGCCCGTACACACTGATTGATCCCGCATCGGGAGCGCGCAGCCCAGAGATACACTCGACACAGGTTGTTTTGCCAGCGCCGTTCGGTCCGATGATGCCGAAGATCTCTCCTTCGCCGATGGAAAAAGAGACGTCGCTGACCGCACGCAAGCGTCCGTACCGCTTGACGAGGTGTTGAACGGTAACAACTTCCGCCGCGTTCACAGTGCCAGCCCGCCGAGCAGATTGCGCAGCGCCTCCGTGTGCGCGGCCAGTGCCGCGCGACCTCGTGTCGTCGGAGCTACTGTGGTTGCTTTGGTCGTTGACCTCATGAGTCCACCTTCTCTCCCTCTCCCTCTCCCGAGTGCTCACGATCGGCGGCCATTGGCCGACCTCGGCGCGGCAACGGGGCAGCATGCTTGGGCATCCTGCCCGCATCGGTAAGGGCTCGCCGCAGCAGCATCTCGATCTGCGCGTTGAGGCTGCGGAACTCATCCGACGCCCACCGACCCAGCGCGTCGTGCACGGCCGGATCGAGGCGGAGCAGGATAGGTTTGCGGTCTCTGTTCACGAATAGAGGGTTCCCGCATTGACGACCGGCGTGGGCGGCTGGTCTCCGCACAGCACCACCATCAGATTGCTGACCATGGTGGCGGTGCGCTCCTCGTCGAGCTCCACGACTCCCTTCTCGGTCAGTCGGCTGAGGGCCATCTCGACCATGCCTACTGCACCCTCGACAATGCGCGACCGCGCGGCAACTACGGCGTTAGCCTGTTGGCGACGCAGCATCGCCTGGGCGATCTCGGCGGCGTACGCGAGATGGCTGATCCGCACCTCCACCACCTCGACGCCCGCTACAGCCACGCGCTCGGCGACCTCTCTGGCAAGTTGGTCAGCGACTGCGTCAGTTGAGCCGCGCAGTGAGGTACCGACGCCTTGGTTGTCCTCGTAGGGATGACCCATGGCGACATGACGGAGCGCCGACTCTGACTGAATCGACACGAAGGCCGGGTAGTCGTCCACCGCGTACACCGCCTTGGCCGTGTCGGCGACTTGCCAGACCACAATGGCGGCGATCTCGACCGGGTTGCCGTCGGCGTCGTTGACCTTGAGGCGGTTAGTCTCGAAGTTGCGCACCCGGATGCTCACGGCGCGGCGGACCGCCAGCGGCCATACACACCAGAGCCCCGGCCGGCGGACGGTGCCCACATAGGTGCCGAAGAACTGCACGACACGGCTCTGGCCAGGCGGGACCATCACGAGCGAACTCGCCACCAGGCCGAAGCCGATGATGGGCAGGGCAATCGCCCAGCCTCCCGCCTGCGTCCGAACGGCAGCATAGGTCGCTCCCGCCAGTCCGAACAGTGCGGCCACTCCCAGCCACCCGGTGATCATGGCTGCCTGCCGCTGCTGGATCTCCACTCTCGCCCCTTGACGGCCGACCGGCTCGACCA
>DAHUXT010000324.1 GCA_027307065.1 Ktedonobacteria bacterium | reverse complement strand
AACCTTCAGCCGCGCAGCTCACCGTGAAGCCCGCATGCTCCATGCCGAGCCGGATGACGTTAGTGATCGCCATTTCGTCGTCGACTACAAGCAATCGCTGCACTGGCTGGCTTTCAGCATGGGAAGGTTGGTGCTGATTCATGGTCGCTCCCCGGCCGCCACTGGCCTGTAATGCGGCATAGATTCTGCGGTTCGCACGCGCATTATAGGCGTGTGGTGGTCTAGCGCTCAAGATGTAGCGGCGGGCAACGGCAAACTCTCAGCGGGCGTTAATCCATTTGACAAGGCCAATTGCCGACTCTTGTGTGTACTGAAGTACCGAAATAGCGACTTTTCCCGCTCTCGTTCGCTTTAATAAGTGAACCGCAATGAGCATGGCTTCCAGGTGCGCGTTTCCCCAGGCGTTCGAAGGCTTTTATAGCGCGACAACATCCAACGGTTCTGTCGAGCGAGTTGGAACGTTCTTATTATCTTGCTGTTCTTAACATGTGCACGGGGCAATTGCCGCCCCAGACGCCTATCGCATACACCTGTGAAAGCATCTCAGCGCGCAAACCTCAGACAACGTGACGCAGGCGACGAGAAAACGCGGGAGCGAGAAGGGTGGCGACGATGGCGAGAGCGTACAAGGCAGAGCGCGAGCAGAATGTCTCATATCAGTCCCCCATGTATATGACGCAGCCTCCGGTGGGCAGCGTCCGCACTTGTATGCCCTATCGGGATGAACTATTGCGGCATCGGGTGATTACGGCAGATGGACACGATTTCGCGGTAGCAACCCACATGCGGCCCCGTGGCAAGGGCTTCATTACCGGCGCCTATCCGGTGCAGCAGGGCTATCTGGTGATGGTACGGCAGCCGCTCTGCGAACTACGCAGCGACGACGCGGACAGTGCGCGTAGCGAACACGAGCAACTGGTGCAGGTGCTGGCTGAGGCAGGCATCGGGGTCGTGCGGGCACGCCGGGCATTGGCGGCACGTCAGCGCGCCGAAAAAGCCGAGTTGCATCGGTTCACCGCGCCAATCGATCTGGTGGCGTCGCGCCACGTCGACCACGAGGCCGCCATTTACTAGCATCGCAACGGCGCGAACAAAACGACCCAAAACCACGATTATCCCCTCATTACGTCGGTAGCGAGGGGATATATTTATCCAAGGCATGCGGCACGCGAGGTCATCGCACCCGTCAAGAAACTTACGGCACGATACTCCACGTGGGCGGCAACTCGTATGGGAGCAGGCGGATACTCAGGAACTTGCCGTTGTGGAAGTTTACCTCGCCGGCGCGACTCAGCGGCTCATAGGTGTTCTCGATTTGGACGATGCGGCGCGCGGGCAGATTGAAGAGCACGACACCCGCTCGTACCGGGCGAAGGCTCGCCTCTAGCGTAATCGCATCGAACACGCGGAACGGCGGAATATCGCGCGGGGGGAGTTCCGCGATCTGGCGGTGGATGGCGTCTAACTGATCAGGCAGATTGTGTTCATCGAAGATGCTCAGCCCACGCAGCACCATCGCACGAAGTCCGCGGTCGAAGCGTTGCGACTCGGTGAGCAAGGCATCAAGGGTGGTCGGATTGCTGGCGCACGCGGCAGTCAGCGCAAGCGCCGCCGATGAGTGAGCGACGAAACTGGCGGTTCCGGCGGTGTCGATCACGGTCAGGCGCATGACATCCACGGGCTGGCTCCAGATGGGGTGCGATAGGACTGGTTACGATGTCGCGCCAGGTGTCTCCGCGGATGGGCTGGCGGACTGTGCGAGCAGTTGGCGCATGCCATCGGCGATACGCTCGGGTAGCTGCGCGTCGGCAGTCTGCAACGCCACCCGGATAGCGTTCTTGATCGCTTTCGCGTGCGAGCTGCCATGGCAAATGACCGAGACGCCGTTGACGCCTAACACTGGCACGCCACCGTATTCCTCGTAGTCGATGGTCTTGCGCACGCGGTTGAATGCTGGCCTGGCAAGCAACGCGCCCACCTTGGAGACCGTGCTCGCCATCAACTCTGTACGGATCGTCCCGAGCAGCATCTTGGCCAGACCCTCGTAGAACTTGAGGATCACGTTGCCGACGAAGCCGTCGCAGACGACGATGTCCACCGTGCCCGCGTTGATATCGCGCCCCTCGACGTTGCCGACGAAGTTGATACCCGCGTCTGGCGCCGCGGCCTTGATGAGCTGATGCGCTTCCTGGGTCAACTGGTCGCCTTTGGTCTCTTCCTCACCATTTGCCAGCAGCCCCACTCGCGGATTCGCCAGCTTGAGCACATTGCGCATGTAGACCGTGCCCATCAGCGCGAACTGCAACAGATATGGCGGCTTGCAGTCGGTATTCGCGCCGACATCGAGCACGAGCGTCTGGCCACCCGCCGCGGCTGGCACCACCGCGCCGAACGCCGGGCGGTCGACCCCGCGCACCCGGCGGAACGTGAAGATCGATGCGGCCATCACCGCGCCACTATTCCCGGCGGAAATGGCGCCGACTGCCTTGCCATCGCGCACCAACTCGTGTGAGAGGGTGATCGAGTTGCGCTTCTTGGCGCGCACCGCCTCAGCGGGATGCTCATCCATGCCAATGACTTCATCGGTATGGACGACTTCAAGATCGAGACCGGAGGTATCGTGTTTCGCCAATTCGCCACGAATGGCATCCTGTGGGCCAACCAACAGCACCCCGACACCGTACTCGCGTGCGGCTTCAATCGCGCCGAGCACCACCTCGGCGGGGGCATGGTCGCCGCCCATCGCATCGAGCGCTACCCGACGTTTGGTGGCGGCCGCGGGCGTGGTCGCATCAGCTGTGTTGGTCACGGGTTGTCCTCCGGTGCTGGGATGTCCGGCTCAGGCGTTGCCGATGACACTCTTGACGAGACGCAGCAGGTGATCCATGTTATACGGCTTGACGACGATATCGACGACACCCATCTGCCGGTAGCGCTCCAACTCTTGCCGCGCCTCCGCCTTCGCCGTCACCACGATGACCGGGATACCGCGCGTCTCCGGATTCATATTGAGCAGTTGCAGCTCGTCATCGCCTTCGAGATAGGGCATCATCAGATCGAGCAAAATAAGGTCGGGGTGATGCTCGCGCACCGCGTCATAAAAGCGGAGACTTTGCGTCGTCTTGTAGGTATCATAGCCCTCAACGGCCAGCGTCTGAACAAGCATTTCCGCGACCGATGGATCGTCGTCGGCAATGAGAATCTTCTTTTTCGTCATGCGGGGTCCCCCGTCCTGGTGTATCGTCGCGATGCACGCTGCGACTGCGCTCTCCGGCCCCCTCGACGTTGCACACAATGGCTGCGTAGATGCCAGAATAGAAGCCGAATATCCCCATGCGCAATCGGCGAGAGCGTGTGGTATCGCTGTGGCATTGTACATCCTGGCCAGCGCAGGGGCAATTTTAGGGCCGCGAGGTACCCAAAAGGGCCGTTAGTACACAGGGAAAGAGGGCTGCAGTGGCAACGACGCAGTTGACCAGCTATATACCAGTCGAAGCGCTAGCGGATGCCCTGCGGCTCGACGTGGCTATTCAGCGCTCTCCGCCATTGGAGCGTGCTGCAATGACGGGCACAATCAGCAACGACGCCTATGCCGCGAAGGTGGCATCGTACGCCCGTTGCCGCATAGGTGTGTGCCAGACGGAAGCCCTAGCTTTGCCCAGCCGATCCGGATGCGCCCGGTGCTCCAGCCGCCGCGATTGCGTTGCGAAGTCGCTGGATGCCCGCCGCGACGCCGTCGCGATCACCATACACTGCCGAACCTGCCACGAGCACATTGGCGCCTGCTCTCACCGCCTGTGGCGCCGTCTCGCTATGGATGCCGCCATCTACCTCCAGGTCGCAATGCGCCCCATGCTGCTGA
>DAHUXT010000323.1 GCA_027307065.1 Ktedonobacteria bacterium | reverse complement strand
AACCAGGGAACCAGCACGGGCAACGTCACCCGCGCGATTCCCTGGCCGACGCTTGTTCTACGCCGATGGCTGTAAATTGAAGTATCAGCCCACCGTGACAGATTGGAACGTGACGGTGCTGATCGCCCCAGCGTGCGCGGTAACCGCCATTCCCGCGAGCAGCGTGCCCGAGAGGTTGCTGAGCGCCACCACCGATCCCGATACCTGCGTCCAGGTGATGCCATCCACCGAGGTATAGGCGGTAAAGACATTCCCGGCGCGCGAGACTTTGAGATAGACCGGCACAACACCAGTCGTGGCAATCTGCGACGTCACAGCGCCTTGCGCGGTGCGGTACTGTACGACAATACCGTGACCAGGGGTGACCAGCACCGCATAGTACGCCGCGCCGGGATCAGTGCTGGCGCGCAGCATCACTCCCGCCTTGGCCCACGCGCTCGTGTTGGTCTGCGCGGTAACGTCGGCGCTGACACTGCCATCTGCCATCAGCGGTTGCCAGACGAAGTGGAACTGATCGCTCGCGTTCCAGATATCGCTGCCTCCGCCCTGCACGGTGAAGACGCCATTGTTGACCGACTGTCCGCCCGCGAGCGCTGGGTTGCCGATATCGCCACAGGTCCAGCCCGCTGGGCAGGTCGAAAGGACCACTGTATCAAGAGCTACCGTGCTGAGCGCGCCGCCGTTGTGCGAGGTGACCGCCAGCCCGGTCAGCAACGTGCCAGTGAGGTTGCCGAGCGTCATGCTGCTGCTGGGCACCAGCGTCCAGCTGACGCCATCCGCCGACGTGTAGGCGCTGAAGGCGGTCCCTGACCGGGCGATCTTGAGCCAGGTAGGCACCGTCCCGCTGATAGCGGTAATGTGCTGCGCCAGGGCGCCCGTCGCCGTGCGGAACTGGACGGTAATACCGTTGGCGGGGGTGACGAAGATGGCGTAATAGGCTGCGCTCGCGTTGGTGCTGGCGCGGAACATCACACCCGCCTTGGCCCAGGTGCTGGTGTTGGTCTGCCCGGTGATATGCGCGCTGATAGCTCCGTCGGCGCTGGCTGTCTGCCAGATATAGTGGAACTGGTCACTCGCGTTCCAGATGTCGCTGCCCCCACCCTGCACGGTCCAGACGCCATTACTGGACGACTGTCCGCCCGCGAGCGCCGGGTTGCCGATATCGCCACAGGTCCAGCCCGCCGGGCAGCCGGAGAAGGTCACGCTGTCGAAGCTCGCCGTGCTGAGCGCGTTGGCGTTGTGCGAGGTAACCGCCATGCCCGCGAACAGTGGGCCGGTCAGACTTGCGATAGTCACGGTCGAGCCAGGTACGGCGTTCCAGGTGATGCCGTCGCTGGAGGTATACGCGGTAAAGGTCGTGCCGGAGCGCCCGATTTGAAGATAGACCGGCGCGTTGCCGGTGAGACTTCCACTCTGCTGGGCGGTGGCTCCCGCGGTGGTGCGATATTGCGCGACGATGCCGTTGGCAGGCGTGACATAGATGGCATAGTAGGGTGCGCTGGGATCGGTGCCGGCGCGCACCATCAAACCCGCCTTGGCCCAGTTGTCGGTATTCTGCTGCGAGGCGACATGCGCCGACAGCGCTCCATCGCCGGAAAGCGTCTTCCAGTCGAAATGGAACTGGTCGCTGGCATTCCAGATATCGTACCCGGAACCCTGGATGGACCATACGCCGTTGCTCAGCGACTCGCTGCCCGCCAGCGCTGGGTTACCAATATCGGTGCAGGTCCAGCCGGATGGACATGCCACGGGCGGCGGTGGCGCTGAATTGCTGATCGTCACCGTATCCATGGTGGCGGAGCCAGTTGTGCCGCCGTTGGCCGAGGTGATCGCCAGCCCTGCCAGCGCCGTATTGCTCATATTCAAGATGATGCTGGTGCCGACGACATACGTCCAGGTGACGCCGTCGGTCGAGCTATAGGTGCTGAAGCTGCTGCCAGAGCGCGCCACTTCGAGGTACGCTGGCACGCCGCCGCTGTTCGTCGTGCGGGTCAGCATCCGCAGCCCCTGCACCGAGCGATAGAGCACGAGAATGCCCTGGCCGGGAGTCACGAACGCGCCGTAGAATGCCGAGCCTGCGCTGCTGTTCTGGCGCAGCATGACGCCCGCCTTCGCGCCCGCGTTGGTGTTGGTCTGCGCGGTAATGTGCGCGCTGATGGTGGCGTCTCCGGTCATTGCCTGCCAGACGTAATGGAACTGGTCGGAGTAGTACTGGATATTGGCGCCCGCGCCACTGAGCGTCCAGACGCCATTGCTCAGCGACTGATCGCCCACCAGGCCAGGATTGCCGACATCGGCGCAGGTCCAGCCCGCCGGGCACGGCGATGCCGATGGCGCGGGATTGAGTGTCGAGGTGATTGTGCCGGCCGCCGCCACGTTCACGGTGGCGGTGCCCGCTGTGCCGTTCGTCCCCGAGCTGACGGCCACGCCCTCCAGCGCCGCGCTAGGCATGACAATCGTCGCGTTGGTGCCGGGCACCAGGGTGTAGGTCGAGCCATCCGGCGACGTTGCGACCTGGAAGAGATCTCCGCTGCGCTGAATCTGCAGATAGCGGGGCAGCGTTGCGGTCACGGTCTTGACCGTGGTCGTGGCGCCCCCAAATTGGGTCCGGTACTGCACGACGAGCGTGTTATTGGGTTTGGCGAAGATGGCGTAGTACGGCGAGTTTGGCGTATTGGTCTGCCGGACCATAATGCCCGCCTGACCAGCCGCGCCCGTCGTCAGCGCCGAGACCTGCGCGGCGAGCTGGCTATCGCCAGTGACGGTCTGCGCGATCAACCGGAACTGATCGGTGGCGCCAGTGACGCTCGCGCCCCCGGCGGTGATGGTCCACGCGGAGCCAGAAACCGACTCGCTCCCCGCTGGCTGTGGACCGCCGATGTCCTGGCAGGTCCAGCCGCTCGGGCACTGCGGGTCGGCGGGCGGCGTTGGTGGCGGAGGCACGAGCCACAGCGCATAGAGGTTCTTATCACCTGAGCCGAAGTAGAGTGTGCCATTGGCCACGGCGGGCGACCCATAGAGCACGCCGCCCGTGGCAAAGCTGTAGAGGCGGTTGCCGGTCGCGGCGTCGAGCACCTCCAGCGTGTTGCCAGTCTCGGCAACGACCAGTCCGTTGTCGTAGGCCAGCGCCGGAATCACCGTGGCGGGATCGGGATGCTGCCAGAGCGTGTTGCCGGTCGCCGGGTCGATCGCGAAGACCGCGCCGGGATGGCCGACGCCATTGATGACGGCGTTGCCACCTGCCGCAAACAGCACGCCGTTGCCAACTACCAGGTTCGCCGCGCTGCCGTCGCCACAGGTTGGGCAGGCTCCGCCGATGAAGAGATGTGACCGCCAGACTGGCCCAGCCCCGACATTTGCGCGGTTGAAGGCATAGACGTAGCCATTCTTGTTGATGCCAGCCACGAGCTGGTTGCCGCTGGCGTCGTTGAAGACGGTGGGCGAGGTGCCCCAGTCAGCGTCGGGAACCGTCTCCTGCTGCGGAATCTGCCAGGAGCCTTTGATGGCAAGGGTTGAGGCGTCAATCGAGACCATCGCCTGGGCGAGTGTCTGTGTGGCCAGATTTTGCGTGCCGGTGGTGACATAGATCGTATTGGTCGCCGCATCAACCGCGGGCGTGGTCCAGATGCCGGCGCCGACCTGTCCATTGGGGACGAAGTTGAGCGTATTGACCACCTGCTGCGTGCTCAGGCTCACCTGGAGCAGTTGTCCCTGCACCAGCGGGCAGTCGCCGACGCTGGCGATGCCGATATAGGCGTAGCCATTGTAGATGAGCGGGCTGGACCAGTTGTAATGGCCGCCGGTCGCGCTGTTATCGCCGGTATAGACTTTCCAGAGCACCGCGCCGGTGGTCGCGTCGAGCGCGTACCAGTAGGC
>DAHUXT010000322.1 GCA_027307065.1 Ktedonobacteria bacterium | reverse complement strand
CAGGGACTTGAAGATGCCATGGGCGACATGGACTTCAAGGTTGCGGGTACGGCGGACGGCGTGACGGCGCTGCAGATGGACATCAAGATTCGTGGGCTGACGACCGAGTTGCTGGCCCAGGCGATGGCGCAGGCCAAAGAGGGCCGCATGTTCATTATGGACCGCATGCTCGAGGCGCTGCCCGAGCCGCGTGAGGCCCTCTCGCACTATGCTCCGCGCATCCAGAGCATCAAGATCAATCCTGAGAAGATCGGGACGGTCATTGGCCCAGGCGGCAAGATGGTGCGGCGCATCCAGGAAGAGACCGGAGCGACTGTCGAGATCGAAGAGGATGGCACGGTGCATATCTCCTCGGTTTCTGAGGAAGGCATGAGCCGCGCGGTGGATGCGATTCGCGCGCTGACCGAAGAAGTGGAGATCGGCAAGATCTACACCGGCACTGTGCGGCGCATCGTCGACTTCGGCGCGTTTGTCGAGATTCTGCCGGGCAAGGAGGGGCTGGTGCGCCTCTCGCAGATGGCGGACTACCACGTCAACCGGCCAGAGGATGTCGTCTCGGTGGGCGATGAGATCACCGTGATGGTGATCGAGGTTGACCCGCAGGGCCGTATCAATCTCTCGCGTCGGGCTGCCCTCAGTGGTGAGATGCCAAGCGCCGAGGAGCTTGAAGCTGACCGGCCTCGCCCGCGACCGCGTCCCGGTGGCGGTTACGGCGGTGGTGGCTATGGCGACCGTGGCCCACGTCAGGGCGGTGGTGGCTATGGCAGCCGTGGTGGCCCCGGCGGCGGTGGCCGTCCTGGTGGCGGTGGCCGTCCCGGTGGCGGTGGTGGCCGCGACCGCTGGTAGCACCCGCTTTGTCAGTAACTAGCCCGCGGACGATGCGGGTGGCCGCGATGGATAGCGCTCTCGTTGGGGCGCTGTTCGTCGCGGTTCTTTGTTTCCCGCGGGTGTGCTATGCTCGTCGCAGCACCTGCGGAGATCGAAACTCAGAGTTGGAGGCGGCGGTTCACATGACGGATGAGAGAGTCCAGCAGCGCGCGAGTGAGTTGATGACACTGGCTGACCTCTTTCGCCAACTTGGGCGTCCTCCCGGCGCGGGGGATGGCATCAGTGCGCCGCTTGATTTGCGCGATGCCGATCTCGCGGGGATGGATCTCTCCGTGCTGCATATGCTCGTCGTGGACTTCCGCAATGCGCGACTGGCGGGCGCCGATTTCTCGCGGGTGAGTCTCAGCGGCAGCGACTTTCGCGGGGCTGATCTGCGTCAGGCGACCTTCGTCGAGGCCGATGTCAGCGATGCTCATTTCGACACCGCCGACCTGACCGAGGCCACCTTCGCGCATGCCGACGTGAGCGGCGCCAGTTTCGATGGGGCGACGATGGTGCGCGCGCTGCTTGCCCACGTGGACGCCAGCTATGCGACCTTCACCGGGACCAACCTCCGTGGGGCAAGCCTGCATGGCGCCGATGTGAGCGCCGCCGACCTGGCCGACGCGCTCACCGATGAAGCGACCATCCTTGCCCCCATTACCAGCGATGCCCTGACTCGCCTGCCACGTTGATCGCGTTGTGAGACTATTCGGTTCCAGTCGCCAACTCCTCGATAGGCAGCGCGTGGCGCACATGCGGATTCAGCATGACGACGACGCTGAGCACGCTGAGGCCCACTGCTGCCAGCAGCATTTCGGGCGCGGCTCCAAACCGCTGGATCAACAGGCCAGAGACCGCCGCACCCACTGGCGCCATGCTCGAAAAGATCATGCGGTACGCGCTGGTTACCCGCCCCTGCAATGCATCGGGTATCAGCGCAATGCGGTAACTGGGCCAGACAACATCGTACACCTGGTCAACTGCCATCGACCCCGCCTCGACCAGCGCCATCAGCAGCGGGGTGGGCGCCAGCACGAAGAGGATGTTCGCCAGCGGATAGCCCCACTGCAGCGCGGGAATGATCTGGCCGAAGCGCAGCCGCTGCTGTATCCGTGGCGCGATGAGTGCGCCCAGCAGCCCACCGACGCCGCCCGCCGCGAAGATCAGCCCGATGATGAACGGCGTGGCATGCCGCTCCGTCGCCAGCACGATGACACCCAGCTCGTAGCCGCCCGCGAGCGCGAAGCCGGCATAGACGAACGACATGAAACGGATCAGCGGCGAATGCCAGAGCCAGCGCAGCCCTGCCAGCATCTCGGTGAACAGGTGTCGCGGTGTTTCATCATGTACGCGATCCGCCTGGAACGGCACACGGATGAACAGGAGCGAGACCACCGAGAGCGCGTATGAGATGGCGTCACCCAGAAAAGGCAGCGCCCGCCCGACACTGAAAATGACCCCGCCCAGGGGTGGACTGAGCAGTGTGACGACGCTCTCGGCAACTTCGTTCTGTGCGACCGCCGCCGGGAGCTGCGTTTTGGGGACGACGCGCGGGATCGCCGCCAGTCGTGCTAGCCAGAAGAAGACGAAGCACACACCCTGTGAGAACGCGACGAGATACAGTTGGACGATGCTCAGCCGGCTAAACGCGAGGGCGAGGGGAATGCTGCCCATGGCCACCACCTGCACGCTATCGCACACGATCATCACGCGCTTGCGGTCCCAGCGGTCCACCAGCGCGCCAGCGGGCAGCGTCATAAACAGCGCGGGCAGCGCGCGTAGCGCGGCGACAAAGCCCGCCTGCGCCGGAGAATGGGTGATTGCTAGCACCAGCAGTGGCAATGCCAGTGCTGTAACCTGTGTGCCAGCGGTCGAGATGAGCTGGCCGCTCCAGAGCAGCACGAAGTCGCGGTTGCGCCAGAGAGATCGTGCTCGCTGGTTGGGCGTCTGTTGGTCGGAGATATGTGCCGGAGACGATGTCATGTTCTGCCTGCTTTGCGAAAACCGCGCGACCCAAAATGCATTGCGCTGGGCACGCGAAGAGACGGTAAGGGTTACTGCCCGGCAGAAGTTGGCATGACGCCTGGAGGTGGAAGCGGAGGAAATGGCCGATCTCGCGTCGCATACGAGCGGTTCGTCGCGGGCATGCGGCAAGAGACACGAAGCCGACAGTTCCTCAGCCGCGTAAGCGTATCGGCGCCGGGCTTACGCGGCCAGACGGCTTGTGTTGCGGTTCCGGTTGCGGTGGATTGTCCAGCCTCGGTTGGCGTTTGCTACGCTGAGGTGGACATAGACATGCAGTATCATGGCGGCAGGCTACCATGTAGCTGCCACGCTGTCAAGCGAGAAACAGACATGATGTGCAGGCATTTGGAGGGGATAAGCGGGCAGATCGAGACATTCACGGGCAGATCTGCACAGGCGCAGAGATGCGCATTCACGTTCCCTCACTGAATGGCCGCCTGGAGTACTACCGCACTTGCCTGCCTGGAACATCCGTTTTATAGTGGCACGTGCGTGTTGAATGGTGAGCCGTAGCTAGGCGCCACTCTCATCTCCGTCTTTGGTCGGGGGTGGGGGCGGCGCTTTTTTGTGCGCGGAAGGCTGTGAGGCAGGTAACATAAATGGCAGGGACAACACTGAAGCTGGGGTACACCAATCCCCTCACGGACACGTTTGGGGCGCATCCAGTGCTGGGAACGGTGATTGATCTCAACGATGGCGTGACGTTCACCTTAGCGTCTCCAGACGGATTAGAGATGCCCGCGCCACCACGGACCCTGGCCCTTGCTGGCAACATTCGCACGCAGGGGGAAGTGGCGACGAGAGCCATCACGCGGCATAACCGGACGGTGACAGCGCAGCTATTTGTTGGCCCCGCGGCTAGTTTCTCCACGCTCATTGCGGCGCTGCGGGAGTTGCTGCAGTGGCTGTCGGCTCCGCCACAACTGCCGATCACGCTGCAGTATCAGCCCTTCAACGGCACGGCGCCGGTGTATCTGGATGTGGTCGG
>DAHUXT010000321.1 GCA_027307065.1 Ktedonobacteria bacterium | reverse complement strand
TGCCTCGCATGTACTGCGCTATAAGCGCTTTCTGCTCAGCGCGGTTGGCACCATGATCATCGCAAACATCCTGCTCTCAGCAATTCCCCGACTTACTGGAGTCGCCTTCAACGAAGTGCTGGCCGTGCATCCCGACGCGTCGCGGCTGGGGCTCGTAGCCCTGGCGATTCTCGCGTGCGTGCTGGCTGGGGGCATCTTCGACATGGCGGCGCGCTTCACCACGGAGATTCTGGCGCAGCGGCTGGAGCGTGATTCGCGCGATGAGCTGTACCTCAGCCTGCTTGGCAAGAGTCAGACGTTCCACAACCGCCAGCAGGTGGGCGACATCATGGCACGGGCCACCAACGATGTGCGCCAGCTCAACCCGATGATCAACCCTGGCATCGACCTGATCTTCGACTCGCTGCTCAATCTCGTCATCCCGATGATCTTTATCGCGTTTCTCTCGCCGCAACTGCTGCTGGCGCCGCTGCTCTTCACCATCGGCTTCTTCTTCGCGATTCGCGACTACACCCGGCGGCTCAATCCCATCTCTGGAGCCATGCGCATGCAGTTTGGGACGATGAATGCCGGGCTGGAGGAAACCATCACCGGCATCGAGGTGGTCAAGTCGACCGCGCAGGAGCCGCAGGAACGCCAAAAATTTGGCCGCAACGCGCGCGGCTATCGCGACTACTTCATCCGCAATGGTCAGATTCAGGCGTGGTATCTGCCGCCGCTGCTGCTGGCATTCGCGCTGGTGATCGCGTTTTTGCACGGCGTCTTTCTGCTGACGCACGGCCAGTTGACGCTCGGCGGGCTGGTCGCCTATATGGGCCTGATGGGCATGCTGCGCGGTCCCGCATTCCTCTCGATCTTTACCTTTTCGCTGGTGCAGCTTGGCATCGCGGGCGCCAACCGCATTCTGGCGCTGATGCGCGAGGAAACCGAGCTGGACGAGAACGAGGCGGGCCATCGCGGCGATGTGCGCGGCGAGATTGTCTTCGACCACGTAAACTTCAGCTATGGCGAGACACCCATCCTGCGCGACATTTCTTTCCGCGCGGCGCCAGGCGAGACCATCGCCATCGTCGGGCAGACCGGCTCCGGTAAGAGCACGCTCACCCGGCTGGTGAACCGTACCTACGACGTGACGGGAGGGCGGATTCTGATCGACGGCGTAGATGTGCGCGACTGGAATCTGGACGCGCTGCGTTCGCAGATTTCGTCCATCGAGCAGGATGTCTTTCTCTTCTCGCGCAGCATCGCCGAGAACATCGGCTTCAGCATGGGCCAGCGCGCCGACCGTGCGGAGATCGAGCGGGCCGCGAGGGATGCCCAGGCGGATGGCTTCGTGCGCCAACTGCCCGAAGGCTATGAGACGGTGATTGGCGAGCGTGGCGTGACACTCTCCGGTGGCCAACGCCAGCGACTGGCCATTGCCCGCGCGTTGCTGACCGATCCGCGCATTCTGATGCTCGACGATTCAACCAGCGCAATCGATAGCGCGACCGAGGACGAGATTCAGAAGGCGATTCGGCGGCTGCTCGAAGGGCGCACGACCCTGCTGATTACCCACCGTCTCTCGCAGATTCGCTGGGCCGACCGCATCCTCGTGCTGCGCAAAGGCGAGTTGATCGACAGCGGCACACACGAGGAGCTGCTGGGCCGTTGCGATCTCTATCGCCGCATCTTTGCCCGCTACGAGCGCGCGCTCCCGGCAGCATCCGCGTGAGATGAGGGAGAGCAGAACCTCTCCCTACCCCCTCCCCGACACGGGAAGGAGCCGCTGCCCTGGCGTCCCTCGCTGTGGGGAGCGATGGAGAAGGGCCGTTCGAGGACGTGACATTCGATGTACACCTGATCGAGAGGAACAGCACATGGGCTTCATCATGGATGGCCTGGACGCCGACGCCTACGACCGAACATATTCCGACCGCAAGCTCATTGCGCGGATTCTGCGCTACTTCCGCCCACGCGCGCGCATCATGCTGCTGGTGACGGTGATGATCGTGCTTGGGTCGCTGGCCGATACGGTGCTGCCGCTCTTGCTGGCGCGTGGCGTCGATATTCTCTCGCACTCGCGCACGGCGGCCACGGTTACCGGGCTGGTCGCGGCAATCCTGATCGCGGGCATCCTCTCATGGTGCTTTAACTTCGTGCGCCAGTGGTATACCGCGCGCGCCGTCGGCGATGTGGTGCTCCAGTTGCGGCTGGATGCCTTCTCCGCGGTGCTGTCGCGAGATATGTCCTTCTATGACGAGAACCCATCGGGCAAGATCGTCAGCCGTGTCACGTCCGATACTGAAGACTTCTCGACGGTGGTGACGCTGGTGCTGAATCTGCTGAGCCAGGCGTTGCTCGTCATCCTGATGACCGTCGTGCTGTTTGTCATCAATCCAGGGCTGGCTTTGCTGGCGCTGGGCATGGCGCCGGTCATCATCGCGGTGGCGCTCGGCTTCCGGCGGCTGGCGCGCATCACCGTGCGCAATTCGCAGCGGGCGCGGGCGCGCGTCAACAACACCATCCAGGAGACCATCAGCGGCATTGCCATCGCCAAGAACTTCCGCCAGGAACAGACGATCTACAACGAGTTCGGCGAGATCAATCGGCAGTCGTACCAGGTCAACTGGCGCACGGGCTTCGTCTTCAATGGCGTCTTTCCGCTGCTCAATACCGTGGCGGGCCTAGGCACAACCGTTGTCGTCTGGTTCGGCGGCCTGAGCGTGCTACATGGCAGTGTCACGGCGGGCACATGGTATCTCTTCGTGCAGAGCATCGCCATTTTCTGGTTCCCGCTCACCAGCATCGCCTCGTTCTGGAGCCAATTCCAACAGGGCCTCTCGGCCAGCGAGCGGGTCTTCGCGCTGATCGACGCCGAACCACGTGTGGAGCAGACAGACACGCAGCCGGTGTCCTCGCTCGCGGGGCGGATCGAGTTCCGCGACTTCTACTTCGGCTACAACGCCGAGCATACGGTGTTGCCGGGGCTGAACCTGACAATACCCGCCGGGCAGACCGTCGCGGTGGTGGGACATACTGGCGCGGGCAAATCGAGCCTGGCGCGGCTGGTGGCACGCTTCTACGAATTCCAGGGAGGCCAACTGCTGATCGACGGACGCGACATCCGCACGTTCGATCTGCGCGACTACCGGCGGCATCTGGGCATCGTGCCCCAGACGCCCTTCCTCTTTGACGGCACCGTCGCCGAGAACATCCGCTATGCCCGGCCCGAAGCCAGCGAAGACGAGGTGGCGACCGTGGCGCGGCAGATTGGCGGTGGCGACTGGCTGGAAGGCCTCTCCGACGGGCTGAACACGCCAGTGGGCGAGATGGGACGCGGCCTCTCGATGGGCCAGCGGCAACTGGTCGCGCTGGCGCGGGTACTGCTGCAGAATCCCGCCATCCTTGTGCTGGATGAGGCGACCGCCAGCGTGGACCCGCTGACCGAAGCGCAGATTCAGGAAGGGATGGAAACGGTGCTGGAGCAACGGACGGCCATCGTCATTGCGCACCGGCTCTCTACTATCCGCGACGCCGACCGCATTCTAGTACTCGATCGCGGGCGCATCGTTGAGGAAGGCACGCACGACGAACTACTGCGACGCGGCGGTTCCTACGCCAACCTGTATAATACCTACTTCCGCCACCAGAGCGCCGACTACGTCCCCGGCAGCGGGTATGTCGCCGTGGCCGACGCCGAGCGCGCGGGGTAGGTGAAAAGGCAATGCGCCGCCAATCGCGCGGGGAAATGGCTAAACAGGATGTGATCATTGTGTGACAATTGAGAGTTGCCAAGTACCAGGTGCTATCCTATACTCAGCACTTAAGATACTCGACAGCTACTCGACAGAGGCATGGGCGCCGTTTGCGGGGCGACTACTGCATCGATTCGGTCGTCCTGAGACAGTATCGAGACGCACG
>DAHUXT010000320.1 GCA_027307065.1 Ktedonobacteria bacterium | reverse complement strand
CGCCTGGCGCAAGCGCGCCATCGCCGCGCCACTGGGCAGTGCGGCACTGCGGGGCGATGCCGCCTGCTCGATCACCTGCGCCTACATGGCCGGCACGCTGCTGGTCGGGCTCGCGCTCAACGGGCTCTTCGGCTGGTGGTGGGCAGACAACGTCGCCGCGCTGGGTCTGCTCTACTGGCTGATTCCCGAGGCGCGCGAGGCGATTGAAGGCGCGAGAGCGGGCCACGCAGCCTGCGCCTGTGGTGACGACGAGTGTGAAAACTGACCGATCTTCAGCGGATAACGCGGAACGCCCGGCCACTAACTGCGGCGGTCGGGCATCGGTGTATCTCTGGGTAGAGATGCGCTATTCCTTGATGTCACGGCGAGCGGTGAGCACAATCGCGGTCGCCGCGAAGATCACCGCGAAGATGCCTGTCACCAGCAGCGTATGGCCGCCATCGACCGGAACCAGTGGCGTCGCGAAGTTGACGCGCCCCGCTTGTCCCGCGCGCTCCGGCAATATCGCCGCCGCCATCGCATTCAGATTCGGCCCAAGCAGATCGCCAGAGACGAGCCGCCAGAAGTCGCTCTTGGTCAGCAGATAGGCCAAGTTCAGGAAGATCATGCCGAAGTTGTCGGCGGGATACCACAGCATCGAGGCACTCATGCCGAAGGCGAGCGAACGCCCAACCACCGTGAGAGCCGTGGCCATAAGAATGCTGACGCCGATGCTGAGCAACGCCAACAGCAGGTAGGTTCCGCTATCCTGCCAGAATGTACTCGTCGCGGTCTTGGTGAGGAGATCGATGTTGCCCACCGCGAACAAGAGCGAGACGACCGCGAGCAGCCCATCGACGACAAGCGTCATGATGACGACGCCCAGCGCGACGATGGCGAGCGCGGTGAGCTTGCCAAAGAGCAACTGCAGCCGCCCAACGCCACGCGAGAGCAGCACGCGGATGGTGCCGCCGGAATACTCCATGCCGATCAGGCGCGCCGTCGTGATGATCAGAAAGGCGCCGCCGAAGACTTTGAGCACCAGCATATCCGCGCCCAACAAACTATAGAGCGCATTTGACGGATTGGTGGCTATCTGCTCCTTCAGCCGTCCGCTGGCAGAATCGACCAGATACGGCAGGCAGATTGCGCCGAGCAGCAGCACGGCAAATATCCAGGTGGTAATCTGGCGCGAGATTTTGAAGAGTTCGCCACGCACGATGCCCACAAAACTGGGGCGCGCGGTATGCAGCTGCGTTGAGGCAGCGGAAGGTATCGAAAGCGCGGTACTCATTGGGCGTCTCCTGAATTGGAATTGGTCAGCCGCAGGAAAATCTGCTCCAGATCCTGGGCCTGCGGAGCCAATGTCTCGGGCGCGAAGCCAGCCTGCACCAGGAAGAGGTTGAGGTCGCGGCCGTGGCCAGCGGGCGCGGCGGTCACCAACGTGCCATGCTCGTCAATGCGGGCGTCGCGTCCCCACGGCTGCGCGCGCACCAATGTCAGCGCATCGCGCGCGTGGGCTGGCTCCAGTTGCACCGTGAACTCGCCATGCCCCTTGATCAGCTCGTCAATCGTCGTCTCGGTGACCAGCTTGCCCTGGTCGAGAATGGCGACGCGGGTGCAAATCTGGCGCACCTCTGTCAGTACATGACTGGAGATGAAGATGGTTTTACCAGCGGCTGCCAGCGTGCGCAGCAGATCGCGCATCTCGACGATGCCTGCCGGATCGAGTCCGTTGGCTGGCTCATCCAGCACCAGCACGTCGGGGTCCTGCAAGAGAGCCATCGCCACGCCTAGCCGCTGCTTCATGCCGAGCGAATACGTCTTCACGCGATCCTTGTCGCGGCCCTTCAGACGCACCAGTTCCAGCACATCGTCAAGGCGCGATTCCGGCACGCCGCCCAGCACCGAGCCGACTGCGCGCAGATTGTCGCGTCCGGACATATAGAGGTAGAGGGCAGGTGTCTCGACCAGCGCGCCGACGCGGGGAAGAATCTCCGCGCTGCTACTGGCGATGTCGTGGCCGAGCACCTCCACACTGCCATTGGTGGGCGTAATCAGGTGGAGCATCATGCGAATGGTGGTCGTCTTGCCCGCGCCATTTGGCCCCAGAAACCCAAAGATGTCGCCGCGATAGACTTCCAGATTGAGATTGTTGACCGCCAGCCGCTCGCCATATTGCTTCGTCAGTCCGCGTGTGCGAATCACTACCTCGCCAGGTCCGGCTGCTGGTCGTTGTGTGTCTGGCGCGCTCATGGTGTTTACCATGGAGACAGTTCCTTTCCAAAATGCGTATCCAGTGGGGTTTCCCCGTTGCGATCGTCCTCGCGCGTGGTGCGCGCAACGGTTGCGTCGTATGAAATCCGCGGGTCGGTTCGCAGACCTCTCCCGCGGCCACCCTCATCATAACGAGCAGGTGTCACGCACGTATCGTCAAGGTGTCGCAAGTCTGTCGCAATCTGCCTGTATAACGGTTCGGAGCGCGCCATGAATGTCGTCCGCCGCATATAATGTCGGAGAGTCGAGCGAGCACGTGCGGACTTAGCAGGCATACACGACGAGGATGAGAGAACGACCATGGCGACGATTCTGCTGGTGGAGGATGCGCGCGAACTGGCGACGGTCGTGGCACGCGAACTAACGGCGGCAGGCTACAGTGTGCAGCACGTGGCCGATGGTCGCTCTGCTCTCTCAGCACACATCAGCCATTCACCCGATCTCGTCATCCTCGACTGGATGCTACCAGGCATGGATGGCCTGGAAGTGCTGCGCCAGTTGCGCCAGATGGCCCCAACACCCGTGCTGATGCTGACGGCGCGCAGCGAGGAGATGGATCGCGTCGTCGGGCTGGAGGTGGGCGCTGACGACTATCTGACGAAGCCCTTCAGCATGCGCGAGTTGATTGCGCGAGTGCGGGCGCTGTTGCGCAGACAGGAGTTGCTGCGGCAGACGCTGGCCGCCGACCGCGATGGCTCCGCCGAGACGCTGACACGTGGACCTCTGCGGCTGGACGCCGCCTCGCATCTGGCGCTGCTGGAGGGTGAGTCGCTCGACCTCAGTCCAACCGAATTTGCGCTGCTCCATCTGTTGATGCGCAGTCCCGGACGCGCCTTCAGCCGCACCTATCTGCTCGAGACGATCTGGCGCGAATCGTACATTGGCGGCGACCGCTCGGTGGATAACGTGGTGCTGCGGCTCCGCAAGAAGTTGGGGCCGCTCGGCGAGGCGATCGAGACGGTGTGGTCCATCGGCTACCGGCTCCGGCCTGAACAGGAGGGAGCGCGATGAAGGCGATACGTGCGATCAGAATGCGCGGCGTGGCCGTGACGGCACACTCCTGGAATCAGTGGCGAAGCAGTGTCGCTGGCCAATGGAGGTGCGTCAGCCCCCACGTGCACGTGGCACGACACATCATGCGGGAGCGTTGGCGGTCGCTCTGGCTGCGCGCGCATCCGGCGCAGGCAATCGCCGAGGCATTGGTTGCACAGACCCTGGCGCTGGTCTGGGGCATTCTGGTTGTGCCGGAGCAGTTCGCACCAAGAGAACGCGTGGTCTACGCTGGTCCTATCATTTTGATCGTCTTTATCAGCGGCGTCGCCAGTCTGCTCTGGGCAGCGTTTCGGATGCGCCGGGCACGTGTGTGGTGGCATGGGCTGCTCATCAATATCGTATCCGCGACGGTGCTGGCGGTCGTGCCCACCATCATCCTCACATTATTGCTCCAGTCACTGCTGTCTTCGACGTCCCGAGCCAACGTGAGACTGCTAGAAACAAGCCAATCGCCGATTGCGTTTCTAATCACGCGATTCACCATCGCGTGGATCGTCGTGCTGAGCCTCGCCTTCTTGTTCCTGCGCGTCGGCATCTCGCGGCTGATCTGGTGGAACCAACTGCGCCGTCGCAGTCTCGTCTGGGCGCTTACCAACGCGCATCTGCTG
>DAHUXT010000031.1 GCA_027307065.1 Ktedonobacteria bacterium | reverse complement strand
AGGCGACGATCAAGCTGGTCCGCACGATCGACGGACATGGTGGCGACAGTGAGCGGGCCTACGCCTATGCGTATGTCAACAGCCGGTCCGAGAGCGGCATGAAAAGCCCACTCGACGAGGCGATCCTCGCCGCCCATCCGCTCGATGATCGCGCCCAACTCCTGCTCGCTCATGAAACGCGTCAGCGGCGACTTGGGACCCTCCGCCTGGAGCGCCAGCGTCACCAGGCCCTTCGCGCCGAGCGACTTAGAGAACTCGATCAACTCATCAAGTTCCCGGCGAGTCGCGCCCGCCAGCCCTGGCACGCGCAGCCCCTTGACGATGCCACCCGCCGCCAATGCCCCCTGGAAGACCTGGAAACTGCCCGCGGCCGCCAGATCGCTCACTATCGTCAGTGGCAGGTCGAAGCGCAGATCGGGGCGGTCAACGCCATATTTCTCCATGGCGTCGGCAAAGGAAATATGCGGAAATGGTGTCTGCTGGATGCGCTTGTTCGTGGTCGCCTGAATCAACTCGACGAGCATTGTCTCGATCAGGCCCATCACATCGTCTTCGGCGACGAACGACATTTCGACGTCGAGCTGGGTGAACTCTGGCTGGCGGTCGGCGCGCAGGTCTTCATCGCGGAAGCAGCGCGCGATCTGGAAGTAGCGATCGATGCCCGCTACCATCAGCAATTGCTTGAACTGCTGCGGCGCCTGCGGCAGCGCGTAGAACTCACCCGGATACAGACGGCTGGGCACCAGGTAGTCGCGGGCGCCCTCTGGCGTGCTCTTCGTCAGAATCGGCGTCTCAACCTCCAGAAATCCCCGGCTGTCCATATAGTCGCGGATGAACTTGACCGCTCGGTGGCGCAACACCACGTTGGCGAGGTTGCTCTCGCGGCGCAAATCCAGATAGCGGTAGCGCAGTCGCAGCGCCTCCTCCGCCGAGACGTGGTCGGCGATAGGGAACGGCGTCACCTTGGCAGGGTTGAGCACCTCGATGGTCTGCGCCTCCACCTCAATTTCACCGGTCGTCAGCGCTGGATTCTCCTTGCCAGCCAGTCGGCGCACCACGACGCCCTCCACCTTCAGCACGTATTCCAGCCGGGCATCCTCGGCGACACGATGGGCCGCGGCTGATTCTGGAGTACGGTCGGGATCTATGACCACCTGCGTAATGCCATAGCGATCGCGCAGGTCGATGAAGATCAGCTTGCCGTGGTCGCGGCGATGGCCGATCCAGCCAGTGAGCACCACACGGCGGCCCACATCGGCGGCGGTCAACTCGCCACATGAGACAGAACGAAGCGCCGTCGCATAGCGGGAGCGCTCGGCGGGCGAGGCGGATGATTTCTTACGAGATGATGCAGCCACGCGAATATTTCTCCTCCCACGAAGGGCAGAATCGAACAGAGAGCGACATCTCCGACAGTGACATTCTATTATAGCCGCCAGACCAGGCCGCTGGTGACTGGCCGATAGCCAAGACAACCACCTGTACACCACAACCCCCTCGCCGCAAGGGGGAGGGGGCTGAAAGGCGCTACTATTCGCGACACCGAGACGCACAGGCAAACCTATGCGCCGGCGCCAGTCTCCGGCACGATGTAGGCGGCTAGCTCACCACTGGCCCAGGTGTAGACGACAAGCTGTGAGCCAGCGGACGAGACAGCCACCTGGGTCGCGCCTTGCAGCGGCGGGCCATACGCGTATTGCGCGGCGAATCCAAGACCCGGGCCGGATTCACTTGCCACCAGCCGCACCAGCCGGTTCTCTGACGGATCGCAGATGAGCAGGTGCGTTGGGAAGGCCGGGTCAATCGCCAGCGCGCCCGCCTTACCAAACAGCGTGCCTGAGGCTACCGAAGAGGTGGCCGGGATCGGTGTAGCCGTCGCAGCAGGGATCGGCGTGGCCGTGGCAACAACCGCGACATGAGGCGCTGCCGCGCTCAACGCGCCGCCGGGCGACTGCGTGCCACTGCTGGTGGGCGTCGGCATGGGCGTAGGAACCGGAGCGGCCACGCTGTAATCATTGGGCGAGGCTGGCCGCAAGGGGCTGAGAATCTGCACCGGCAGTGCCGAGAATGTGAACTTGTTAGCGGCATCGATCTGGCCCAGGCCACCAACGGCATCCAGCATATACAGGCTGCTGTGCGCGTACGCCAGCGAGATTGCCTGGCGCTGAAGCAGAATGGTCTGCGATGGGCCTTTCGGCGGGGCTGGCGGTGGTGGAGTCTTCGAATGCGGCAAGGCAGTCGCGGCGAGTGGCGCACTGTAGTGCCAGACGCCATAGGCGCCTGACGCGCTACTAAACGAGATATAGACATCCGCGCCCGACGCCGCGATCAATCCTGGCGCGACTCCATTGGCCGCTGCCACGGTGAAGCGCGTCGTCACGGTTGCCTTGGGGTTGCCAGCGGCATCTGCCCCGCTCGTCGTGAGCATCATGACCAGATACTTGCCACTCGGATCAACCGCCAGCACATTCAACGCCATGCCGTCGCCCGCCAACGCCACCACCGTCGCAATGCCGTTCAGCGTAATCTGGGTACAACTGGCACCCGACTGCGGCATACCCTTGCCATCCAGCGGAACCTGCACCTGAAAGAGCCGTCCCGCGTCGACCAGATACACGATCTGCGGCGAGGATGCGATCGTTCCCGCCCTGGGATTCATCACCGCAAGCTGGCTCACGCTGGTCAGAGATGTCGTTGTTGCGCCAGTCTGACACTGTAAATGGTAAAATTGCGCGGTGCCAATGTTGACTGGTGTCACCAATGCCGCGCTGTTATACCGCTGAATCGCCTGTTGCACCGCGGGCTGAAGTTGATTCGAGAGCACAATTTCGCCTTGAGTGCGATATGACGGGTCGAGGTGGGAGTTGGCGAGGTCACTCATCAACCGGTCACGCGCCTGCGCCAGCGAGGTCAGCGCCGCCGCGGGGTCCTGTGACGGCGCGTGGGTGATCGTCTGCTGCGCCCGAGCCACATCGTTGCGGAGTTGCTGGTTGGCCGCCTGCTCCTGGCCATATGGCCCGAACGCAAAGTACCAGAAGCCACCCGCAATCGCGATAATCAGGACCGCAACCAGCACACGCAGCGAATTCGTCAGCCATCCGCTCCCTGTTGCGCGGCGTGACTGCGTCTGTCTGCGAGCGGCAGGCGGTGCGACCCTCGCAACCTTGCCGGTCTGGTTGCTCTTGGCTGTCGCGCGCGCGCCGATTGCTGGCAACGGCTGCGTGATGCCCTCGGCGGGGATTGCCGAATCAGGCAACGCGAGAGCGCCCGTTGGGGCGGGAACATTGACCAGGTATATGAGCGAGGCAGTGATATTATCTGGCCCACCGTTGTTATTCGCCATATCGATCAGTTGGTGGACGGCAGCATCAGCCTCGACTTCGCCGGTCACTACCCGCTCGATCTCGCTCTCTTCCACATAGCCGTGCAGGCCATCGCTACAGAGTAGGATGCGATCGCCGTCATGCATCGTCTCGATGAAGAGGTCGGCGGTGACATTGGGCTGAGTGCCAAGGCTGCGCGTGATGACGTTGCGGTGGCTGTGAGTACGCGCCTGCTCCTCGGTCAACAGGCCAACACGCACCTGCTCCGCGACCCAGGAATGATCGCGTGTGACCTGGCGCATCTTGCCATTGCGAATGATGTAGGCGCGGCTGTCTCCTATGTTGATGACAAACGCCCGCCCGTCCGCAATGACCAGCGCGACACATGTCGTACCCATGCCGCTCAACTCAGGATGCTCGGCGGCATGCTGGTAAATGGTCGCATTCGCGCGCTCGACGGCAGAAGCTATCGAACTGATAACATCATGGTGCTCGCTGCTATAGTATTCGTCGCGAATCGCCTTGACACCGAGTTCAGACGCGACCTCGCCAGCGGCGTGTCCACCCATGCCATCGCAGACGATGAAGAGAGCGCCCTTCTCGTCCAGTACGCGCGTATCCGAAGGAATGAGATGCGCAACGTTATCCTGGTTTCGTTCACGCCTGCGGCCCACATCGGTCAGTTCCGCGGACTCGAGGCGGAGTGTTTTGGCCAACAAGATCTTCCTCGCCCTTAGGTAAAGCGGTCGTTCATGAATGAACGGCGGAGACGAACGCCGCCATAATACACCGACCGCACTGAAAGCGCAACGCCAGTACTACCTCTGGCGGAGCGGACTTCGGCGACCATTTCTGGCAGCATTGCCACGTGAGATTGTGACTACACTACTATTTAACGAGCGAAAGCCAATCGAAGAACGATTTTCGCGTTGGTGGCATCATACGCATGGTGGCCGCCGCGCACTCATGGAGTCACATGTCCGCGATTGATGCTATGAACGACCGCACACAACATCCGCAGACACTCGTATTATCCACCCCTCCGGATGCCATCCCCGCCGACGCCATTGCGCAGGCTGCCAGGCTGCTGCGCGCCGGTGATGTGGTGGCCTTCCCAACGGAGACGGTCTACGGGCTGGGCGCGGACGCCACCAGCGAGGTGGCAGTGCGGCGCATCTTCGCCGCCAAAGAGCGCCCGCTGAGCGATCCGCTGATCGTGCATCTGGCCGATGTCACGCAGCTCGCTGACGTTACCCGCGACATCCCTTCGGCGGCGCTCCAGCTGGCCAAACGCTTTTGGCCGGGGCCGCTGACGATGGTGCTGCCGCGCAATGCGCGCATTCCGGCGCTGGTGGCCGCGGGCGGCGATACGATAGGCGTGCGCGTCCCGGCGCATCCGGTGGCACTGGCCCTGCTGCGGGCGGCGGATATCCCCGTGGCCGCGCCGAGCGCCAATCGCTTCATGCACACTAGCCCCACTACCGCCGCGCATGTGCTGGCCGACCTGAATGGACGCATCGCCTGCGTGCTGGATGGCGGCCCTACGCAGGTCGGCGTCGAGTCGACCGTGGTAGACCTCACCACGATTCCCCCACGGTTGCTGCGACCCGGCGGTGTCACCCTGGAGGCATTGCGGGTGATTCTGCCAGATATCTTTGCGCCAGAGCCCGCAACACAGGGCGCTCCCAGCGCGGAGCCAGCGCGCGCCCCCGGCCAGATGGAACGCCACTACGCGCCACACACCCGGCTGATTGTCTTCGCCGCCACAGGCAAGCCAGCACTCGCCGCCATGTTGACGGAGGCGAACGCGGCGCTGGCACGCGGCGAACAGGTGGGAGCATTGGCAGCCGACGAAGAAGCCGCTACACTGGAAGGCGCCGGAGTGCGCGTTGCGCGACTCGGCCCAGCGGACGATCTGGCGGCCATCTCGCGACGGCTCTACGCGGCGCTGCGCGAACTGGACAGCGCCGAGCTGGATCTGCTGCTGGCGCACAGTTTTGGCAGACGCGGACTCGGCCTGGCCATCGAAGATCGCCTGCGCCGTGCGGCTGGTGGGCATCTGCGTGCCGTCTAGCGCGATATCGTCCACGTGCGGGAAGCAACAATTTCTCAGGCAGAGAACGGAACGATTCCATGACCTATAAGCGCGCTGACCGGCCCGGATGGCCTCGTTTGCGAGCGCAACGCTTCATCACGCAACGGCTGGCCGATGGCCCGATTGCGGGCTACGCGTCGCTACTTCAGATGACAGAGGTGGCCGAACCGCTGTTGGTGACGCATCACGAGCAGCAGGTTTGCATCGCCGATAACGGCTATTCGTGGCTGCAGATCTTCCCAGAGGGCGCGCATTACACCCACACGACGATGTTCGACGCCGAAGGCCAGCCCGTGCAGGACTATATTGACCTGGTGGCCGAACATGGCATCGACGACGCGGGCATCCCCTGGTATGACGACCTCTACCTCGACCTCGCCTGGATTCCCGACGGCAGCCCACTGCTGCTCGATCAGGACGAACTGGAGGCGGCGCACGCGATTGGCGCCGTGACGCAGGAGCAGTATGACCTGGCGCGTGGCGAGACGGCCCGACTGCTGGTGGCGCTGACACTGGGCGAATATACGCTGCCCGACGTGGCCCGCTCCTGCTATCCCACACTGCGAGCGGCGCTAGACGAGCGCGAGACGCTGGCAACCGAGGCTGACATCGCACTCCCCAAAGACGAACCAGACGCGCCGGACGCCCCTGTGGAGCAGGCTGAAGCGATCCCCACGAGCGACAAGACCACTACAAGCGGCGAGGCACAGCATGAGCCGGAAGCTACCAGCAACGAATCACCAGTTGACAAGCCAGATGGTGGACTTGATGGCGAGGTGAGTGGCGAGCATAGCGTTGAGCGCGTAGATCGCCCTGGAGAGGATGGCGAGCAGCCTGCCTGAGGTACGATTCGACCGATTCTATCGCTATGACGACTCAGCCACTGCTGACTATGAGTAGGTGGTCTACCAGCGTCCCTTGTGCACGCCATCGACATGTTCTCAGATGATGAAGTGTCCATGCTGCTTGATGTACAGTGGTAAAGAACACGATGAACTGAGACCAGTCGTAAGCACCGGCTGCGCCATACCCAGTGGCGAGGAAGGCACAATCCATGCGCGGCAGGGGCATCACCTACGATACCGGATTCCTCACCGCTGGAGGAAGCACCAGCACCCACGAACCGTTCAACCCGGATCTCGTTCGGCGCGAGATGGGCATCATCCACGATGACCTGCACTGCAACACGGTGCGCATCACGGGCGGCAACGTCGACCGCCTGGAGATCGCTGCCACGCACGCCGCCGCCGCTGGCTTGGAGGTCTGGTGGTCACCCTTCACCAACGACCTGACGACCGACGATCTGCTTGCTCTCCTCGCCGAGTGTGCCAAGCGCGGCGAGCGGCTGCGTCAGCGGGAAGCCGAGGTCGTGCTGCTCACTGGTTCGGAGCTCAGCCTGTTTACGGTCGGTTTCCTCCCCGGCGCGACGCTGAACGAGCGACTTGCCCTGCTCGCGGCACCCACGCGTCTGCGCGAGTTGATGCCAGAGGTGCATGCTCGTATCAACGACTTTCTTGGCACGGCAGTTGGAGTCGTCCGTGAGCGGTTCGGCGGGAAGATTAGCTATGCCTCGGTCCCGCTCGACGGCGTCGACTGGACACCCTTCGACATCATTGCGACCGACGCTGGCTATCGGTCGATCGAGGTTGCCGACCGCTACCGCGACGGCATCCGGGCGCTGGTCGCGCAGGGAATCGCGCGGAACAAACCAGTTGCGATCACAGAATTTGGGTGCACGACACATCGGGGCGCGGCCGATCTGGGTGGCCGTGGCGATGCGATCGTCGAGTGGAGCGATGACGGCAGGGTGGCCCGGTTGAAAGGCGCTTACATCCGTGATGAGGACGAGCAGGCCACGTATCTGCGGGAACTCCTCGACATCTTCGAGGCTGAGGGTGTCGACACCGCGTTTGTGAACACCTTCGCGCGCTATGACCTGCCACAGCGCAATGACCCACACGAGGACTTTGACCTGGCCAGTTACGGCATCGTCAAGGTTATTGACGATCGTCACGGTCACGCCTACCCCGATATGCCCTGGGAACCCAAGACCGCGTTTACCATGCTCGCTGGCTACTATCGCCACATAGCTCCAGCGCAGTCAGGCGAATAGGCCGTACCAGCAGCGCGCCAGGTGCTCCTTCCCTTCTCAGACAGTATGGGGGCAAGTCAGTCCAAAGACTGAGAAGCAACACACCGTTTGCGCGATTTCGGATGCTCTATGTTACAGGTACGATATGTGGTGTTGAGAGGTGCAGGGCGCCTCGATGAAGATAGATTGTGCGCATGTAGATACACATGTAGATAGATGTCATTGAGACGGCGTAAGGGGCAGAGCGCTATGGGCAAGGATGCAACCATACGACTGCTCATCGCCGACGATTGCCTGGCCGTGCGCTACGGACTGAAGCTCTGGCTGAAGTTGGAGCCAGATATGGACGTCGTCGGCGAGGCATGCGACGGACTGGAAACACTCACCCTCGCGCTGCGGCTACGGCCCGACATTGTCGTGCTGGATGCGCGCATGCCCCGTATGGATGGCATCACCGCCACCAAGCAACTACGCGCGCTGCTTCCCGAAACGCGGATCATCGTCCTCAGCATCGACGACGACGCCACCACCCGCGCACGCGCACTGGCCGCTGGCGCCACACGCTTCCTTTCGAAGCTCGAAACGCTCACCACGCTGCCGGAGGCTATCCGTACCGCCGCCGAGTCGCACATAGCGCACGCGACCGACGCCGACGCGGGGTAACTCGTCACATCCTCATCCTTCGGCCACATCTCGTTTCCCAGCCCACCGTGCGACTATTCTCGCCAACGCGACGCACGTGCTATCATGTCACTGGCTACCCAGAGTTACCCAAAAGAGGGGCCGATGACACGACTGCCAATCGTCCGTGATGATACCTTGCTGACCGAGCCGCCAGTGCGGGTGGGGTCGGATAGCTGGTATGCCTGGCTGGATAAGGCAAGGTCGTTCGCCTATCACGATGGCGCTGGACGATTCACCGCGCGGCACGAAGAGCGCGCTGGCAGTAGCTTCTGGTATGCCTACCGGCGTCAGGGCGGCGTGTTGCGCAAAACGTACCTTGGCCGCTCGATGGAGCTCACCGCTGAACGGCTTCACGATGCCGCGCACACGCTGGCCCAGATGGGCGACGTCGATTCGCTGGCAACCATCGGAGCCGCCAATAACGCCAATAACGCCAATGATGCCTGGCACTCGCCCCTGATCGCCACGAAGATCGCCGCGCCTCAGCCAGCGCAATCCCTTATCTCCCGCCAGGATGTGTTGTCGCAGTGCCGCCAGAGTATCGAGCGCCCCTGCACTATCATTGCCGCGCCCGCTGGCTTCGGCAAGACGACCCTCCTGATGATGGCCAGCGAGCAGGTGCGCAGCCAGGGTTGGCAGGTGGCCTGGGTGACACTCGAAGAGTCTGAGCAAGACCCCACGCGCTTCTGGCAATACACGCTCGCCGCGATCGACCACGCCCAGCCTGGCATCAGCGCCACCGCACGCCATCTGCTGGAGATTCCCCGCCCAGCGCCAGTCGACCGCATGCTGACTGTGCTCATCAACGACCTGGCTACTGCGCCAACGCCCATTCTGCTCGTGCTGGACGACTATCATCGCGCCGCCACCCCGGCTATCGACCAGGGGTTGATCTTCCTCATCGAGCACGCGCCCGCCACGCTGCATCTGCTCGTCGCCACACGCTCAACACCGGCGTTTTCGCTGGCGCGGCTCCGGGTGCAGGGACGCATTACCGAACTGGATGCCGCCGACCTGCGCTTCTCCACTGAAGAAGCGAACCGCTTCATGCGCGAGACGATGCGGGTATCCCTGCCGCCGGACCAACTGGCGCGGCTCGAACGGCGCACCGAAGGCTGGGTGGCTGGCCTGCAATTGGCCGCGCTCTCGCTCCGCAACCAGACGAATGACCAGGCAACTACCCAGGGAAGCCTGCCCGAACTCGACACGGACCGCGTCGCAACGCCGCGCTACATCGCGGAATACCTCATCGATGAAGTACTGGAGCGCCAGCCCGACGACGTGCAGACCTTCCTGCTACAGACGGCTCCCCTGGAGCGCTTGAGCGGGCCGTTATGTGACGCCGTCACGGGCCGCGATGATAGCGCCGCTGTGCTCGCGTACCTGACACGAGCGCAGCTCTTCGTGACTCCGCTCGACGCCGCGCAGACCTGGTACCGCTACCACCATCTCTTCGCCGAGGTGCTCCGCGAGCGACTGCACCGCCGGATGCCAGACAGCGTCAATCAATGCCATCAGCGGGCAGCAGACTGGCTCTGGCGGCATGGCATGGCCGACGATGCCATCCGTCACCTGCTCGCCGCCGGGCAATTCGTAGACGCCGCCAGCCGCATGGAGCAGCAGAGTGACCGTCTGGTGCTGCACGGCGAGCTCTCCGGGCTGGTGCGGTGGGTACGCATGGTGCCGCGTGATATCGCACTGGCGCATCCACATCTCTGCGTGCTCTTTGCCGTCGCGCTGCTCTTGCAGGGTGAGGAGCCTGAGAGCGCCGCCTGGCTTGATGCCCTGGAAAAGCGCCATGCCAAGGGGAACGCGCTCCAGAGCGAGACCGCGGCCGAAATCATGGCGGTACGTTCGTTTATGACGCTCTGGTCGGGCGATGTCGCGGGCGGCGCCAGGCTGGCACAGGAGGCAGCGCGACAGCTTCCGCCAGATGACCAGTTGTTGCGCGGCCTGACACTCTGGATATCGAGCGTCATTGGCATCTTTGGCGAGGGCAATATGGCCGAGGTGGTGCAGACGGTCGGTGAATTAGCGGAGGCGAGCCGCCGGAGTGGCAATATGCTCGTGGCGTTCATGGCGCTGGTGACTAAGGCGGGCGCACTACTCTATCTGTGCCAACTGCGCGAGGCTGCCCGAATCTGCGACGACTCGTTGCATTTGCTGCCCGTAAGAGGCGATCAGGAGTCACCGATAGCGGCAATGGCCTACTGCATTCAGGGCGAGATTCACCGCGAGTGGAACGAGCTCGACGTCGCCGAGTCGACGTTGCGCCGGGCGCTGGCCATCGGGGATCGCCTTGGCAGCCCGGAGTTTATCAATGATGGACTGCTCTATTTGGCGCTGGTGCAGTGCGCTCGTGGCCAAAATGACGAGGCGCTCGCCACCCTGGACCGAATCCGTGTGATGGTGCAGGCGCGGCAACTGGCGCCGTGGGACCTGACACAGATGGAGATCATCCGCGCGCGCGTGTTGGTGAGCCGCGGCAGCCTCGACGAGGCCACCCGCTGGGCGGAGGATCGACTGCGCAGCCGGCGGACACGGGAGCCAGGTTCCACTGGCCTCCTGGTGTTCGTCAGCGACCTCGAGGATCTTGCAATCGCTCGTATCGCGCTGGCACGGGGCGACACAGACGCTGCTTTTGCATTGCTCGAACCCCTGCGCGAGCGGACAGAGAACATCGGGCAATGGCGCAATCTGATGGAGACACACATTTTGCTGGCGCGAGCGCACTGGATGACCGGCGCGACCGAATCGGCCCTGTGCGACTTGCATGCTGCCCTGACCATCGCCGCGCCCGATCGGTTTATGCGCGTCTTCCTCGACGAAGGCGACACAATCGCCGACCTGCTGACGCAATACACCGCCAGCCACTCTGCGGCGTCGCCATCCCGCGAGGCCACACGTGAACTCGCGCACGCGCGCGCAGTACTGGCGGCATTTGGCCGGGCCAACGCGGAAGGCGCGGTTGCGCCACCCGATCTGCTCTCGGCGCGCGAGGTGGACGTTCTGCGGCTGCTGGCGACTGGCCGCTCGAACGAAGCGATTGCGAGCGAGATGGTGCTGGCACTCAGCACGGTCAAATGGCACATCGCGCACATCTATCGCAAACTCGGCGTGGATGGTCGGATGCAGGCGGTTGCCCGCGCCCGCGAATTACGCCTGATTGCATAACGCCTCTCCTCGGAAGCCATCCTCAAGAACCATCCCCGGAACCATCCTTCCGCATGGGGACATCGCCGCTCGTGGAGGCTACGATGCCGGTGTGAGAAACACCCACCGAGTCGGCCGCGCATTCCGGCGGCAAGCGGTGCTTCATCAGGAGAGAAGGGACACACAGCCATGAGGAACAATCGCTATCTCATTGCGCTGGTGGCCGCCCTGGGACTCATCCCAGTCGTGCTGGACACCACCATTATCACCGTTGCGCTCACGGCGATCCGCAACGAACTGCACACTGACATCAACACGGCACAGTGGATTATTACCGGATTCTTTCTGGCAAACGCCGCGATCGTCACGGTCGGCGGCTACCTGGCGAGCCTGTTTGGCCGCAAGCGCATCTTCATCACCGGGCTGACCATCTTCACCCTTGGCTCGTTGCTCTGCGCCATCGCGCCCAGCATCGGCTGGCTCATCGCTTTCCGCGTGCTACAGGGTGTTGGTGGTGGCATGCTGCTGCCGCTGGGTGCGGCACTGGCGTTCGACCAGTTCCCGCAGGACCAACGTGCCAAGGCGAGCGCGGTCATCGGCATCCCCATACTGCTGGCGCCTGTCTTTGGCCCGATCCTCGGTGGCTATCTGACCGACACCTTCGACTGGCACAGCATCTTCACCATCAATCTGCCCGTTGGCGCCATCGCCATCCTGCTGGCGCTGCTGGTGCTGCCGCGCGACAAGGCCGAGGACATACGCACTGGACGATTCGATTACGTGGGCCTGGCGCTCACCACACTCGGCATCGTCGCGATTCTCTACGGGCTGAAGCTGGTGACGACGACGAATCCCGACACCGTCACGGCGGCCAATCCCGCCGGTGACCTCTATGGCTGGGGCTACTGGCAGGTCTGGGCGTTGGTTGGCGGCGGCATCGTGGCGCTCGCGATCTTCGCCTTCTACGCCCTGCGCATCAGCCGCAACCCGGCGCTCGATCTGCGCCAGTTTGCCCGGCGCGACTTCCTGGTGAGCAACCTGGTGAGCTGGGTAGGCGTGCTCATCACCTTTGGACTGCTGGTGCTGGTTCCACTCTATTTTGAGGCGGTGCGGCTGCCAAAACTCTCGGCGCTCGACACAGGTCTGGCGATGGTGCCGCTGGGTGCCGGCACGCTGCTGGGAACGATCATCGCGACCGCGCTCTACCGCGCCCTTGGCCCACGAGTGGTGGTCTTTTTGGGATCCGTGTGCGCCATCGTCAGCGCGTGGCTCTTGACCCAGATCATCCATGCGACGGCAAATGGCCGCCAGATTCTCGCCTCGGTGCAGACGCACGCGCCGATTCCCGCAACCGCCAGCCCGGACGATGTGCGCTGGCCGCTGCTGATTCTCGGCATCGGCATCACGATGTTCGCCATCTCGGTGCAGACGCTTGCATTGGAGGCGTTGAAGGGCGAGGCGCTGGCCAAGGCATCGTCGCTGGTGATGTCGACGAAGTTCATTTTCTCCTCGATTGGCGTCGCCATTCTGACGACGGTGCTGGTAGACCGCACCCGCTCACAGGCCACCGACCTCATCGGTCAATTGCGCGCGGCGGCGGGCCAGGGCGCAGGTGCGCTCGATCCCACCAATCCGGCGCTGGCCCCGGTTATCCGAGCCATTCAGGCACAGGTCGGCACGCAGGCAGGCACAGCAGCCATTCAGAGCATCTTCTGGCTGGTCTTCTTCGGCTCGTTCATTATTCTCGGCATATCGCTGCTTCTGCCGGGACGCAACCGGGCAATGGCCGCCCCCGAAACGGCCGAGGCGACCAAGGATGAGCCAGCCGTTCCGACCACCGTGTAATCCGTTCCCCGAACACACTAGCCCCTCTCCACCAAGACGAGGGGCTAGTTTTCGTCTATTAGCCCGCCAGCCAGCCGATGCCCTTCCAGGTAGCGGCCATGCGCGCAGTGCCGCAAAGAGCGTCTGTTTCCTCCATCGCGCCCATATAGGGAGAATATATAGGGCCTATTCTTCCGCTTTCGCTTTTGAGGATGAGAACTAGGGACGAGCGGACGCTGGGGAACAGGTATGCCACCCGCGTGCAATGCCTTATATGAGATCGGGGGCACAGGATGAACAGGAGGACCGTATGACTGGCCGAATGATCGAGTTCGATGCCAACGGATCAACCGCCTCAGGCTATCTGGCGACTCCGGATGCGGCGACCGGGCCAGGAGTCGTGGTGCTGCATGCATGGTGGGGATTGACGGAGCCGTTCCGCCAGGCCTGTGACCGGCTCGCAGAGGCCGGTTTTATCGCCCTTGCCCCCGACCTCTACCACGGCAAGACGGCCACGACCGTCGCGGAGGCAGAGGTTTTGGGCGCGGCGCTGGATCAGCAGGTGGACCGATGGCGCGGCGACATCACGGGCGCGTTGCGTTTCCTGCGCCACAACGGCGCGTCCAGCCCGGCAGATGGTCGCGGCACGTTCGGCCTTGTTGGCTTCTCGCTCGGAGGTGCCTACGCGCTCGATACGTCCGTCACATTGGCCGATGAGGTCGCCGCCGTCGTGATCTTTTATGACACCTATCTTGGCCTGGACTATCGGAGCGCAAAGGCCGCTTACCTGTGCCACTACGCCGAGGATGACTCCTTCGTGTCGGCAGAGTCGGTCGCGCAGATGGGACAGGAACTCCAGGCGGCGGGCAGGTCGGCGACCATCTATACCTATCCAGGGACCAAGCACTGGTTCGTCGAGTCCAATCGCCCGGAGGCGTACGATGCCGCCGCCGCTGCCCTGGCGTGGGAGCGCACCCTCGCCTTCCTGAACACCGAGTTGCGACGAGCCTGAGACGGAGGAGAGCTGATAAATATGGACAATTTGTGGCACACCCTGTTGTGGAAGCAGTTCGGCGCGGCCATTGATATGCTCGATAACGCCGTCATCGCCTGCCCCGATGTCCTCTGGCGTCAGCCCGTCTGGCATGACCCGTCCGTCCCGCCGCGGCGCGTGGAGTTCTGGTATGTCGTCTATCACGCGCTGTTCTGGCTCGACCTGTACCTCTTCGGATCTGAGGAGGGATTTGCTCCCCCTGTGCCGTTTACGCTCGTGGAGCAGGACGACGCCGCTGGCCCACTGCCTGACCAGTCCTATTCCAGGGATGAACTACGCGCCTATCTCACGTACGCTCGCCAGAAATGCCGCACTACCATCGAGACGATGACAGAGGAGCGGGCGCGCCAACCCGTCGAGTTTGGCTGGATGCGGGATGGAGAGGTCGTCAGCTACGTCGAGCTACAACTGTATAACATGCGCCACATCCAGGAACATGCCGCCCAACTGAGCCTGTTGCTCGGACAACACGGCGTCCCCGGCGAAGCGCTCGACTGGGTCGCGCGAGCGCAAGATGAGTAGCGAAGGATGACTCCAGCGGCAGCTAAGCGCGGGCGTGGTGAGCTACCCGCCGGTTCGGCTTTCTCTATCCCACACCGTTTCTCATGTGTTCCGGTTCAGCATCGTGATCGCCAGCGTTGGAATCAGCACATCCCGTTTTGCGAGGGAGGCAAGAAAAGAGCCAAGCAGTACGAGGAGCGCAAGTTCCTGCGTCTGAGCCGCGCCTGCCAGGAACCGCACTCGTGCACTCGCCCCAGCACTGGCTGGCCAGAACTGGACAATCGCCTTGCCAGCGCTATCGGCCCAGACATACTCGTTGTTGCCCACACCCAGCTTGCGCCAGAGATAGCGTGCTGCACGGCCATCGACGAAGGTAAGCGCTCTCTCGTTGCCCGATGGCTCAAACGTCGCCATGGGCGCCCGCGAGGAGCCCGCATAGACGACGGTGTGCGTTTTGAACAGGCCCTTCCGCTGGAAAGTGAAGGAGCCGTCGCCACACGCCGCGTCGGCACTGTTGCTGCCACGCATCACCAGTTTGGCGAGCAATTCGTCGCCGAGCATGTGCAACTCGTGCGTGTCCGAGAGCAGACGCGGCTGCACCCATTCCAGTGCGGGGTTCGTGGCATTGCGGATAGCTCTCAGGTGGTAGCGCCTCCTTTTCGTCATGAATACGATATGAGGCGTCGCTTGGTTATTGGCAGAGAGGCTGACCTCGGAACACGAGTCACCTGGGTGGAGATAACGCACTACCCGCCCGACGGCAACGTAATCATCAATGGTGGCAGGTAGTGATTGATCACCAGGTAGGTGAGTATCGCCGCAGCCAGTGCCAGCACCACATACGCGAGCATGAACGTGACCACAAGATTGCTTTCCAGCTTGAAGAAGCCCACCTTGGCGCCTTTGCGATAGAGTGAAGAGTCCTTCTCGATCAAGAATACGCCGCGCGAAACGGTCGTGGTCTTCTTGGAATCCTCCGAGGCAATCGCTATCGTGCCGAACGTTCCCTGCGACTGCAACGCCAACTCAAGCGCCTCCAGATAGCGGATGCGCAGGTTGATCAACGTGCGGTAACGTCCAATCAGCCGGAGCCAGATCGAGTTGGTGATGAGCGTGATGGCGGCTATCGCGCCGGTGATGGCAACCGCCCACCATGAAGTCAGATGGCTGCTGATCGCGACGAACCCAGCAGCGGCCAGAAACAGACTGTTGACACCCAGAAAGAGATCGCTGACCGTCTGGCGGCGGTCGCTGAGTTTCGCGGTATTTTCAACGATGATCGTATACTCGTCGAATAGCTTATCATCTGGCTTGTCATCGGCCATGCGATACTCCTCCTCAGGCGAGATGAGATCAATTTAGCGCCATTACTATAGCCGCAATGCTGCCTTCTTGTCTAGATATCCGTCTTCCAGCCAATCGGTCAGCGGAAACCCGTAGTATATCGTGGCGTATTAGGTATGCGTGAGTGTCGAGCAATGTTTGGAAGGGACAGTGCGCAGTGCCAACCCCAAGAGAGCAATACTTCTTTCTCAAGAGAAACGACCGAGGCGAAGAATATATCGAGTCCTTTGACGAGGTGCTGGTTCTGCCGATCGACCAAGATGGAAGCATCCTGTTCGCGCGCGAGTCCGCGCCCGCGTTCGGAGGTGGGCCGGTGCTTGTGCTCCCTGGCGGCACCGTCGAGACGCGTGAATCCATGGCAGATACCGCCAACCGCGAGTTGCAAGAAGAACTGGGACTGCGCGCAGGTCGTCTAGAGTACCTGGGCGAACTGACGCCGTGGTCCAAATACCTCGGCGTGCGCTCGCATATCTACCTGGGGCGCGATCTCACCGCTAGCAAGCTGCATGGCGACGAACCAGAAGAGGTCGGGATGGAACGCGTGCCGTGGAACGCCGTCGAGTCGATGATGATGAGCGGCCATCTACGCGACGCGCGCGCAATCGCCGCGTTGTACCGCGCGCAACTTGTCCTCAACAGCCAGCATCAGGCGGGGGCGCAGCAATAACGCGCTTTCAGGAGGCCGCGGCATTCAAACGCCGGTTGCGGCATTCCAACTTCTCTCGGCATGTCTTCGTATGTTATGTCGGCAAGCTATGGATACAGCGTTGCCGTTCAGACGGAGACATCGCTCATGACCGCACACATCTCGCCCTCCATTCTGGGTGAGCGCGAGTTAGATACCCTCGCCGAGGAGCGTCGCCTGGCCCACGAGCTTGGCGAGGCGCTGCGCAGCTTCGAGTCGTCGACCGAAGACGCCGCTACCCTGCGGCAGGTGACACAGGCGCTTCACGAGCCGTTCTTGCTGGTGATCGCTGGCGAATTCAACGCGGGCAAAAGCGCCTTTATCAACGCGCTGATCGGCGAGCCGGTGCTGGTAGAGGGCGTCACCCCGACGACTGCTCACGTCACGCTGCTACGCCACGGCGAGAGCGAAGCGCGGCGGCTGCGGCCTGATGGCATCGAGGAGATCTTTCACCCGGCGGCCTTTCTGCGCGATGTCGCCATCGTGGATACCCCCGGAACGAACGCTGTGCTGCGCCATCACGAGCAACTGACATCAGAGTTCATCCCGCGCAGCGACTTCATTCTGTTTGTCACCTCGTCCGACCGCCCATTCACCGAGAGCGAGCGCGCCTTCCTCCAGCGCATCCGCGACTGGGGCAAGAAGGTGGTGATGGTGCTGAATAAGGTCGATATGCTACGCTCGCCCGACGATCTCTCCGAGGTGACGGCATTTGTGCGCCAGCATGCCACCACGCTGCTGGGCTCGGCGCCGGAGCTCTTCCCTATCTCGGCGCGGCTCGCGCAACAGGCCCGCAAAGCAGGCAGCGGCGACGAGGGCGTACAACTATGGGAAAGCAGCCGTCTGGGCGCGCTGCGCGATTATCTGCTCGCCACACTGGATGATGAGGGGCGCACGCGGCTCAAGCTACTGACGCCACTCGGTGTGATGGAGCGGCTGACGCTCCGCTATCTGGACGAAGCCTCGAAACGGCAGGCGCTGCTGGATGAAGATGGGCGCACGGTGGATAACATCGAAGCGCAGCTCGCCGCGCACAACGCCGATATGACGAGCGTGTTCGAGCAGCGGTTGCGCGCGGTGCAGACGATTGTGCTGGAGATGCGCGACCGTGGCGACCGCTTCTTTGACGACACCGTCCGCCTGGCACGTATCCCCGACCTGGTGCGTAGCCAACGCGTGAAGGAAGATTTCGAGCAAAAGGTGATCGCCGATGCGCCCGCCGAGATTCAGGCGGCGGTGGATGGTCTGATCGACTGGATGGTGGAGCAGGAGCACAAGCTCTGGCAGAACGTGAACGACTATCTTTCGCGGCGCCGCCAGAATGCCGCATCGGTGCTGGGCACGCCTGGCGCGGGCGATGACGCGCATGTCATCGGCGGTGTGGGCGTTTCGTTCGACTATAGCCGCCGCGAGGTGTTGCAGCGGGTAGCGGGCGCGGCCAATCGCGCGATGAGCAGCTACGACCGCGAGGAAGAGGCACGAACGCTGGCCGGATCGCTGCAGGGCGCGGTGGCGCAGACGGCGGTGGCAGGTGCGAGCGCGATTGGCCTGGGCGTTGGGCTGGCAGTGCTGGTGGGCACGGCTGCCGCCGATTTCACCGGTATCGCGGCGGGCATTCTGCTGGCGGGGCTTGGCCTGGGCATCCTCCCCTATCGCCGCCGCCGAGCCAAGGCGCAATTCGACGACCGCACCCGCGCGTTGAGTGAGACGCTCAGCAACACCCTGCGCGACCAGTTCACACGGGAGTTGGAGGCGTCGTCGCAACGGCTGCACGAGGCGCTGGCTCCCTACACGCGCTTCGTCCGCATCGAGAGCGAGCGCGTTGGCGAGGTACGAACGACGTTGTCCCGGCTGCGCGAGGAGACGAGTGCGCTGCGCCGCCGGGTGGAGACGACAAAGCCAGGGCAGGTGTCGCAATCCGTTCAACCGGCGCGGGCCGTAACGCCGCCGCCTACGCCAGCCGAGCCACGGACCCCGATAGTGCCGATGGTCCCGATGGTGCCGGTGAAGACGGCGGAGCCCGCGAGCCAGCAGAGCGCTTGACGCCTGGCGCTTGACGCTGGCGCATGGGCGATGGTACACTTTCCCTGCGCGGGCGATTAGCTCAGTTGGTTAGAGCGCCACGTTGACATCGTGGAGGTCACAGATTCGAGTTCTGTATCGCCCACCAGACAAGCCCAGAGCAGACGCCGCCGGGAGATGATTCCGGCGGCGTTATGTTGTCCTCTCGATGAGTCTCGATGCATCAGCGCTCACGGATACTGCGGACAGAGCTTCTGATACGCGTATTCGCTGCCGATGAGGTCGTTCCACTCCTGCGGCGTCAGGTTGCGGTGGGCAATAGCACACGCCTGCTGCTGAAGGGCATCAAGATTGAGGTTGCGAACCACGACAGGATTGGTCCCTGTTCTCAGCGGTCCCTGGGCAATCGCAATCACAAGATACGAATGGTCTGAACTCTCGGCGACGCTAAGAATCTGTCCCGCCTCGACGGACGGCTGGCTCACTGGCAGCAATGTCGCAGGATCGAGTGCGACAGACTCTGTGCTCGACGTTGCGATGATCTCCTGCTGGTGGTTTGCTCCGACAGTGATCAGTTGTACTCCCGGGAAAGTCTTAATCCCGATGAGCTGGGTGTCGTTTGGCCGGTCGAGGGAGATCACGAAGCGATGCTCGATCTTCCCCGTGTCAAGATTCCAGAGGGCCACAGCACTATTTATATCCGCCGTCACAATCGTCCGATTGCTCGCGTTGTACAGAATGCTCACGAGCTGATGCTGCTCACCGGTCAGCTTACGCGTAAATTGCGCCTTATTGCTCTCCAGATTGGCAAACGCCAACTGGTAGGGGTGGTCGGCACTGCCATCCCCGATGCCTAAGACGAGTGTATGGTTATCCAGAAATACCGCGCTCAACGAGCTTACCTTCTCCTCATCGCGCGAGAAATCATGGACCAGTTTGCCCGTCTGGACATTCCAAACTTCCGTTCTGCCGGTGAAATCAGTCGCTGCCAGTAGCGTACCGTCAGGGCTAAAGGCAAGACTTGCTATATTGTTGAAGACCGCGTCAGGCTGCGGATCGAACAACGGTGAACCAATCACCTGCCGGGTGCGCATGTTCCACAGGACGACCTGCCCTGAGTCGTACCCCGACGCGAGAATCTGGCCATTGGGACTGAATAGCTCGGCATTTGGGGAATCCTTGATGGGTCCAGTCAACGTCATAACCACACGCCGCGACGCCAGATCCCAGAAATAGAGTTTGCCGTCCGACGTTGCCTTGGTGAGTGACTTCGGCGAAGAGGTCACCACATACTTGCCGTCTGGAGTGAAGATCGCCGAGGAAGTCCCATTGATCAGCGGTCCAACCGGCAGGCCGAGATCGCTATGCGGCAGAATACGCCACTGCAATAAGCGCTCGCTCAGATCGCTGGTGACGAAGTAGCGTCCGTCAGGACTCGTGGCAACATCGGTCACGCCACTGCCATTCGTGCTGCCAATCGTCGCAATCGGCTGCGTGCTGATCGGTATCGCCGTGGTTGCGTTCCAGAGGCGAAGATCGTTATCACCCGCCGTCGCGACGATAACTTGTCCGTCGCCGGTATATGCCAGATGG
>DAHUXT010000319.1 GCA_027307065.1 Ktedonobacteria bacterium | reverse complement strand
TTAATGCCGGGCGCAAAACACTTTGTCATCTACCCCGGTCCATCGCCATACTACGGTCACGGCGACTATCTCGAAGATAGCAACACCTCCTGGGACGCAGACGAAGAGTACAGCGATAACAATGGTGGGACGTGGTATTCCGTGACAAATAGCGAGCACTCGATCTACACCATGTATGAGGCTATCCTGTATTCGAGTTGGTAGGAGAGAACGGTCGTCCCGCGGTCCTGAGGTTGGATGCGATGCGCCTGCAATGTTTATCGGGCGCATTGCCTGCGCGACATTTTATGCCCCTGGAGGTGATCGGCATGGAAGCACGTTGGCAGCGTGTTCTCCCTGTCTGGACAGGCTCTTTGCTGGCTGCCCTGGGATTCTTGGAGTTTGTCGTGTCCTACTTCCTGCTCCCTGTCTATGTCATCACACCTTGTTGTGGTCAGACGGCGTACGCTCCTACGGCCTGGGTCTACTCGCAGAACGCCCTATCGCATTTTACAATCTCTCCGGTCGCCAACACCGGACTGCTCCTGCTGTGTTATCTTCCGCTGCTCGCGGCAGTGACGGTCGTGGGATGTCTCCTTGGCTTTCTCGTGTGGCCACACCAAGCCTTTGTGACGTGGAGCTATCGCGTGTGGCTGGCGGGGAGCGTTGCGCTAGTCCTCTTGCTGCTCGTCGTCTTGTTCGGGGTCGTGTTTTTTAGTGGGGAACCTGAAAAGGGATTCTTCGGCCTGCTGTTGGGGTATGGCCTGTTGTGGGTCGGTGACCGTGTAGTCCGCAACAGCGCGTTATCGGCCTGATACGGCGCATGCTGGCATAAGAAACCGCCCCTATCCATTGCAGGGAAGGGGCGGTCGTTTGTGTTGGATGAGCGCCTATGGCGTGCTACGGAGTCGCGCTGGTCGTCGGGGTAGTCGCCGAACCCGGCGTTGGTGTGGCGCTGCTTCCGGTCTGCTCGGTGATCGTGATCGTCTGGATGACGTCGTCAGCGGTGATCTTCTTGACGATATCCATGCCTTGAATCACCTTGCCGAACGTCACGTAGGTCTTGCTGAAGAACTTGGACTCGTCAGCGACGTTGATGAAGAACTGAGCGCTGGCGCTGTTTGCCTGGCCCGTGTTCGCCATAGAGATCGTACCCGCGCTGTAGTCGGCTGGCAGTGGGCTATCGTCCTGAATAGCGTAGCCAGGCACCTTCGCGCCGTCAGCGCCATTCTTGGCGACGGAGCCGCCCTGGATGAGGGAGAGCTGCGAAGGTCCACTGGTGGGAGCAATGGGACTGGGCTTGCCAGGCACCTCGACACGCCAGAAGTAGGTGCCATCGTACCACTTCTGCTGTGCCAGGAAGACAAAGTTGTTGACCGCGATTGGCGCGTTCTTGGCGTCGAGTTGGATGACGATGTCGCCTTTGGCCGTCTTGATGGTCGCGGTATAGGTGTTCGCCTTGTTGATCGTCATGATCGGCGCCTTGGTGCATTCGTGCGTCGTGAGATTGCAGGTTGCCTGCACCTGTGGCGTCGCCGTGGGTTTGGGCTTGGGCGCGAACGGGCCGACCTGCTGCTGGCGCAGAACTACCACGATGGCCACTACCACGACGACGGTGAAAAGCGTGGTCGCCCAGGGATAATTGTTCAAAAAGGCCGCAAATCCGCGTGGCTTCGAGCGCCGGCGCTGCGCAGGTGGTTTCTGACGGACGACAGGTCGTTCTGGCGCAACCGCATGCGCGCGGGCGACCCGTGCCATCTTGCGCGCCTGCTCGCGCTTGCTCGCTGTCTTCGGCATGAAAAACGTGCTCCCTCCGCGGATTTCCGCCGCGCATCTACCACCCGACAGTCCGGGGGATTGTAGACGTACCAAACGCACGCGCTCGGGCTCCGAGATTAGCTTCTCGACGCCTGGGCGCGTAGCTTATCTGCTGATGCCCACAAGGGCTGTGGGATATAATACTCTGGTATGCCTGACGGGTCAACAAACTAGCCTTCTCGCGCGCCAAAATACACGATCAACAGGGTGGTTGCAGCAATGCCCGATCTCTCCGAAACGTTGCAGGCTGTGCTCAAATCGCTGCCGCATAAGCCTGGTATTTACCTGCACAAGGATGCTGAGGGCCAGGTGCTTTATGTGGGCAAGGCCACCTCGCTCTACTCGCGAGTGCGTTCCTACTTTGGCGATCCGAGCGATCTTAGCCCGAAGAATCGCGCCCTGGTGGCACGGATTGCCGACATCGAATTCATTGTGGTGGGCAGTGAGGTCGAGGCGCTGATTCTCGAAAACGAGTATATCAAGCGCCACCAGCCGAAGTACAACGTGCGCCTGCGCGATGACAAGAATTATCCGTACATCAAGGTGTCACTCACCGAGGACTTCCCTCGGGTCTATCGCGTGCGCAGTTTCTCGCGTGACGGCAATCGCTACTTTGGCCCATATACCAACTCCGGCGCGGTGGATGCGACGCTGGACTTGATGAACAAGATCTTCCCATTTCGCACCTGCCGCTATGATGGCGCGTCGTGGGCGCCGCCTCGTGGCCGCGAGGATAATCCCCCGCCAGAGTGGAAACTGAAGTACCTGCCGCGTCCCTGCACGCAATACTTCATTCACCGCTGCGGCGCGCCGTGCGTGGGACATGTCTCGCGCGAGCAATACGGCGCGGTGATCGATCAGGTGCTGCTCTTCCTGGAGGGCAAGCATGACGAGGTGCTGGCCAACCTGCGCCGCCAGATGGAGGAGGCCGCTGAGAATCTGGAATTCGAGCGCGCGGCATCCCTGCGCGACCGCATGAAGGCCGTGGAGCAGGTGCTGGAAAAGCAGAAGATCATCAGTACCACCGGTCCCGGCGACCAGGATGTGGTAGCGCTGGCGGATGGGGACGACGAAACCTGCGCGCAGGTCTTCTTTTTTCGCGGCGGCAAGCTGGTGGGCCGCGAATATTTCATCTTGCAGGGCACGCGCGAGACGCCCGTGAGCGAGATCATGTCGTCGTTCTTGCAGCAGTTCTATGACACGGCGCCGCACATTCCTGGCGAGTTGCTGCTGGCTGCCGAACCCGACGATGCCGAAGCGCTTCGTCTTTGGCTGCGGCAGAAACGCGGCGGGGCTGTCACATTCACCGTCCCCCAGCGCGGGGACAAGCTGCGACTGGTGGAGATGGTGGCGCAGAATGCACGGGAGGTGCTGGAGCAGCAGCGCATCAAGTGGCTGTCGGATTCGCAGAAAACGGCGCTGGCGCTGGAAGAACTGCGCGAGGCACTCCATTTGCCAGCCACGCCGCACCGCATCGAGTGCTACGACATCTCCAACATTTCGGGTACCTCGTCGGTCGGCTCCATGGTTGTGCTCGACGATGGGCGCCCGAAGAATAGCGACTATCGCCGCTTCCGCATCAAGACGGTGGAAGGGGCGAATGACGTTGCTAGTCTGCAAGAGGTGCTGCGCCGCCGCTTCAAGCGCCTTTTCGACGCCGAGACGCCGCCCGCAGCGGAAAGTGGCGACGACGGCGCGATAGCAGCGGTGGATGACGCAGACATCGCTGAGGGCACTCAGGACACGCTGCCAGATGAGGATGGCGCGAGCGCTGATATGGCGGGCGATCCGTGGAGTCAGCTTCCCGACCTGGTGATCGTGGATGGCGGGCGTCCGCAACTCAACGCGGCGATGGAGGTGATTGCCGCGTTGCCGGTGGGCGTGCCAGTGATTGGCATCGCCAAGGAAGATCACGGCAAGATCGGCACCTACGAGGAGATCTATCTGGTAAGCCAGCCCGACCCGCTGGTCCTGCCTCGCGGGTCGCAGGGACTCTATCTCCTGCAGCGGGTACGCGACGAGGCCCACCGCTTCGCCATCACCTATCACCGCCAGGTTCGCTCCAAGAAGACGTTCAAGTCGGTGTTGGATGATATTCCGGGCATTGGGCCGAAACGCAAAA
>DAHUXT010000318.1 GCA_027307065.1 Ktedonobacteria bacterium | reverse complement strand
GACACACGGTGGCGATTGTCGACGCCTACGATGACCCCAACGCCGAGGCTGATCTGGCGGTCTTCCGCCAGCAGTACGGCTTGCCAGCGTGTACCAGCGCCAACGGCTGTTTCACCAAGGTAAATCAGCAGGGCCACGCAGCCCCGCTGCCATCGCCGGACCCGGGATGGGGCCTGGAAATCTCGCTCGATCTCGACGCGGTATCATCCACCTGCCCGGCCTGCAAGATCGTGCTGGTGGAGGCCAACAGCGCATCACTGGTGGATCTGCTCAACGCCGTCTTTACGGCCCAGCAGCTTGGCGCTGACGCGATTTCGAATAGCTACAGCAGCGCGGGCGAATTCTCTGGCGAGCGGTATTTCGAGCGCTACTACCGCAGCGTGAAGGTTCCGTTCGTGGTCTCGACCGGAGACTACGGCTACGGCAACGGCGCGATTCCAATCGGCGGCATCGGCTACCCCTCCGCGTCGCAGGCAGCAATAGCGGTGGGAGGCACCACGCTCACCCGTTCGAGCGACCCGCGCGGGTGGGCCGAGTCGGCGTGGGACGGCGCGACGAGCGGCTGCTCGGCCTATATCCACAAGCCGGGCTGGCAGAAGGATAACCTGTGCAGCATGCGTACGGTCGCGGATGTCTCGGCGGTGGCCGATCCACGGACGGGGCTGGGGGTGTACGACACCTTCTACTTCGACGGGTGGCTCCAGGTGGGCGGCACGAGTCTTTCGGCGCCGATCATCGCCAGCATCTATGCCATGGCTGGCAATGGCGCGACGCTGCGCTACGCCTCCGACCTGTACAACCACACCGGTGATCTGTACGACGTGATAACCGGCGCTAACGGAACCAACTGCAGCGGCACCTACCTCTGCACGGCTGTTCCCGGCTACGACGGCCCAACCGGTCTTGGCACTCCCCATGGGATTGCCGGCTTTTAACGGGTAGTCACGTCTCGCGCTTGCCAACTCTTCGTGGCCACAGCACGGCGTACTGCGACGGGCACACTGCGTTCTCCTTGTCGGTGTGTTCCGCCCAGTACGCTTTGCGGCCTTGAGAGTCGCCCGCAAGCCCATCATCCCACCTCCCACGCGAGGGTGGGACTGTCGTTTTCCGCAAAGCACCCGCGTGACCGTTGGACTATTCGGTACAATATGGGTGTCGTCTCATTGCTCATGGCAGCGCGCATCTTCGCCTGCACAGAGTCGCACAGGCGCTCGCACGCCGGAGTTCTCGCGTACAAACAGACGAACCGCGCGCCAATTCACGAGGTCCGTTCAAGGAAAGGAAGGTTCGTCCAGATGGGCAAGTTGGATGGCATGGTAGCGGTGGTCACGGGCGCTAGCTCAGGCATTGGCCTGGCGGTTGCGCGCCGCTTCTTGCAAGAAGGGGCTGATGTGGTGGTCGTTGCCCGGCGTGGCGAACGGCTTGCGGCATTTGCCGATGAGGCCCGCCAGGCAGGCAGACGCTGCGTCGTCGTCACAGGCGATGTGCGCGAGGAAGCGACGGCCCGCCAGACGGTTCAGGCGGCGCTGGACACGCTGGGCAAAATCGACATTCTGGTGAACAATGCGGGCATTGGCATCTATGGCAACCTGGTCGACACGAGCGCCGACGATTTCGACGCGATGATGGCCACCAATATGCGCAGCACGTTCCTCTTCAGCAGGCACACCGTGCCGAGCATGCTGGAGCGTGGCGCCGGGTCCATCATCAATGTGTCGTCGATGGCCGGAGTGCTGGGTTTTGCTGGCGAGGCAGCCTATTGCGCGACCAAGTTTGCCCAGGTGGGATTCACCCAGGCGCTGGACCGTGAGCTGCGCCCGCGTGGCATCAAAGTGGGCGTGGTGTGTCCTGGTGGTGTCAAGACCGAGTTTGCCATCGGCGCGGGGCGCACCGAAGAGGGCGTCGCCGCATCAGGCATGCTCGATCCGAATGAGGTGGCTGAGGCGGTGCTGCTGATGGCCACACAGCCCGCCAGCGCGCGCATCGTCGAGATACGCATGCGTCCGATGGTTGAGCCGCTGGCCGGACGCGACCCCGAATAGCGGCAGCCACGTCTACCGCTAGACGAAACGGGTGACGACAAAGGCAAAGGCCGCGCCGAGCACCGTCAGCAGCAGCGTGGTTGGCGTGCTGCGCTCGCTGTGCGCCTCCGGCAGGATGTCGCTGGCGCCAATGTAGAGCAGAAAGCCCGCGAACGCGCCGAGATAGAGCGGCAGCCACGCATGGGGAATCGAGAAGAAGAGCGTCGAGAGCGCGCCGAGCACCGGGGCAGTGGCATCCAGCAGCAGCAGACCGAGCGCCCGGCGGCTGGTATTGTGGTTGATGAGCATCAGCGTCACCGTGTTGAGCCCGTCGGAGAAATCATGGGCGATCACCGCGATGGCAACGACGATGCCTACCGCCGCGTTGACCTGGAATCCCAGGCCGATGCCAACGCCATCGAGAAAGCTGTGACCCGAGAGCGCCACCGCCGAAAGCACGCCCACGGTCGGGTGCTTGTTGTCGGTATACTCCTCGGCGTCCCCTCGATGAATGAGCATGCTCTTTTCGGCGATGTGAAACAGCAGAAAACCACCGACCAGTGCCAGCATCGGGCCAACGCTGTCGAGCCGCTGCTCGTGGATCAGTCGAAAGATTTCGGGGAGCAGGTCGAAGGCCACCAACCCTACCAGCACACCCGCCGTGAATCCCATGATGAGATGCAGGCGCTTGCGGTTCCGCAGGGCGAATAGGCCGCCCAAGAGCGTCGAGAAGAATGTGCCGAGCGACACCAGTGCCGCGATCATGCGATAGTCCCTTCACCGCCAGCGCCAGCCGCCAGCGAACACGCCGGACACTGTCCGCGCAGCATGACATCGTGTTGCTCTAACCGGAAGCCCGCCGCCCGTTCCAGGTCCGCCAGCGCGCGCTCCAGCGCCTCGCTCGCCACCTCCAGCGTCGTATGGCACGACCGGCAGAAGAAGTGGTGATGATGCTCGTGCGCGGTGCAGAGCGCGTAGTGACGTCCGCGCGTCTCGCAGCCGGGCAGCGACACGCCATCATCCGGTGTCTCGCTGACCAGCCCAAGCTCCACCAGCAGCGCCAGCACGCGATAGGTCGAGGCGACGCTCGCGCCCGCCCTGTCGGCCACATCCTGCGCTGTCAGCGGACCCGCCGCCAGTTGGAGCGCGTCCAGCACGCGGCGGCGTGGCTCGGTCAGCCGGTAGCCAGCCTCTTCCAAAGGATTGCTCATCGTAGTCTGCCTCTTAGTTATTGAGAATATTCTCAATGAGAACGTTCTCAATAGTAGCACAGGGATGGCAACCACTGCAAGGGCGATCTGCTGTATGCTCTAGGTGAAGCGAAAGACAGGAGGGCATGATGGCGAACGAGCCAATGGACGAGCCAATACAGGCTGAGGGCGCAAGCGAACTGGAGGTGCGGCCCGCGCGGCCAGGGGATCGCGACGCGGTGCTGGCGTTTTGCGCGCACACCTGGAGTGACGGCGACTACATCGAATATGTCTGGGACGACTGGCTCGCCGATGATCGCGGCGTGCTGCTGGTGGGCCTACTCGATGGCCAACCGGTCGCCATCAATCATCTACAGATGGTCTCCGATGACGAAGCCTGGCTCGAAGGCATGCGGGTCGATCCACAGTATCGCCGCGAGGGCTTCGGCCGCATCCTCACCTCGCGCACACTGGTGGCCGCGCGCGAACGTGGCGCCAGCGTCGCCCGGCTCATCACGTCCTCCGATAACGTTGCCTCGCAGGGGATGATCACGCGGTTCGGCTTTGTGCGCGTGGCTGAGATGGTGCGCTATCGCGGGCCAGCGTTCACGACGGATGACACGACGCCCGCCGCGGCTCTGGCGCGTCCCGGCGCGGACGACTTCGAGCGGCTGTGGGAATGGCTGGAACAGTCCAATCTGGCGCCGCTGACGGGCGGGCTGGAATATGGCGGCTGGCAG
>DAHUXT010000317.1 GCA_027307065.1 Ktedonobacteria bacterium | reverse complement strand
CTGCCGTCAGCGTCTCGCCGGCGCGCAGCTTCACCCAGGCGCAGAGCTCTTCGCCGTAGCGCTCGTCCGGCACGCCGAACACCTGCACGTCCTGGATCTTCGGATGGCGGTAGAGGAACTCCTCGATCTCGCGCGGATAGATGTTATAGCCGCCGCTGATGATAAGTTCGCGGGCGCGTCCCGTAATGGTGAAGTAGCCGTCATCGCTGACCCAGCCGAGATCGCCGGTTTTAAACCACCCATCGGGACTGAACGCCTCCGCTGTGGCATCTGGGCGGTTGATATAGCCCGCAAAGACGTGCGGTCCACGCACCTCGATCTCGCCGATGACGGCGGGCGGCAGCGCGAAACGCCCGTCAGTATCTACAATGCGAGCCTCCTGGCCGGGGAATGGTCCGCCGACAGTCCCTGCGCGCCGCTCGCCATCGTATGGATTGGTGAGGTTCATCCCCGTTTCGGTCATGCCATAGCGTTCGAGGATACGCTGGCCAAAGATACGCTCGAATTCGAGAAACAGGTGAGGACTGAGCGGCGCCGAGCCAGAGACGAACAGCCGGGGCAGATGGCGCGGCGCCCCATGCTCCTGGGCCTCGGCCACAATGCGCCCATACATGGTCGGCACGCCGAAGAACAGGCTAATCGCAGGGTCATCGTTGAACGCCGCCAGTGTCTCGGCGGCGTCGACCTTGCGCCGCAGCATCGCGCTCGCGCCCAGAAAGAGGGTCCCGTGCAGACCAACCGCCAGCCCATGCGTGTGGAAGAGCGGCAGGGCAAGCAGCAGCCGATCGTCGGGAGTCCAGTGCCAGGCAGTGGTGATCGCGGTGATATTGGCGACGAGGTTGCGATGCAGCAGCATCGCTCCCTTGGCGCGTCCGGTGGTGCCAGAGGTATAGCCGATGATCGCGGGCGCATCGCTGGCGGGAATGGTAAGCGATACCGCATCGCTGGCAGGGCCGTCGCCGCGCCGCAGAAATGCCTCGTACGCCACGCTCGCCATCGATGAAGCATCTCGTTCCCCAACGGGCTCGGCAACTGGTTTGTTCTGCTCGACGATGATCTGTAGAGTCAGATTCGGCAGTACGAGCGACCGCAATTCCGTCGCCCCGGAAGGCGAGGTGACGCAGAAACGCACAGCCGCATCGGTCAGGATGTGGCTTAGCTCTACCTGTCGATACTGCGTATTGATGAGTGTCACCACGCCGCCCGCCAAATGTGCGCCCAAATAGTTGACGACAAATGCCGGGCTGTTTTCCAGAAACATGCCCACCCGATCGCCCCGTTGTAGACCGGAGACCACCAGCGCCCGCGCGAACCGCTCTACCTCGCCGTAGAGGCTGCCATAGCTGATGGTCTTCCCCTCGAAGATGATCGCCGCGCGCTCTGGCTGCCGCCGCGCCTGCTTGGCGACGGCCTCAACGATAGAATCTGCCATAGGCTTATCGTCTCCTTTGGGTCAAGGCGCGATGTGACGAACGATGTCCTCGTGGGCCATTCGCGCTGGCGGCTCCCGTGGCGCGCGCGATTGAATGGCAGCCAGTACGCGCATGAGTTTTTTGCTCGCGCCGTGACACAATTGCGTATTACACAACTATAGTGCATACTAGCCCAAAGCGCTTCACCTTGGGAACCAATGTATCGTGTGCCTGATGGTTCGATGCTCGTTGTTTCGTGTGCATGTGGGCCGCGCAGGGCAGTGGCGTACATTGGTTTAGACGCCCGCAATTTGGCGCACTTATTGCGAGGAAACGGTGAAAATGCCGGCGCTTTTCAGCGTGCGAAAGGAGGTGCACAAACATTCCAGTACGATTCCTCGCATGATCTCGCGAAGTGAGCACAGACGCTCGCTTCGACCACATGCCTCATCTCCTATCAGCTTGGATCAGTGACGTGTCTTTCGACGCTTAGTATGAACGTCGGTCAACGCAGGAGGATCCATTGGCTACGAGTAACTCTGCCGGCGCCGCCGGAGAACTCCCGAGTGGGATGGGATCGGTGATCGCTGCCTCGACGACAGGCACCGCGATCGAATGGTATGATTTCTTTCTTTATGGCACGATGGCAACGCTGGTCTTTCCGAAGGTCTTTTTTCCGGAGTCAGACCCGATCGTTGGTACGCTGCTCTCCTTCTTCACCTTCCTTGTAGGCTTCGTCGCGCGCCCGATTGGCGGCGCGATATTTGGGCATCTCGGCGACCGCATCGGCCGCAAATCCACGCTCGTCACAACCCTGTTGCTGATGGGCATCTCGACGCTGCTGGTTGGCTTCATGCCAGGCTATGCGCAGATCGGCGTCGCCGCTCCGATTATTCTCTCCATCCTGCGCTTCCTGCAGGGTCTCGGCGTCGGCGGCGAGTGGGGCGGATCGGTGTTGCTGGCAATGGAGTACGGCCACCGGAGAAATCGCGGCTTCTGGGCGGCGTGGCCTCAGGTGGGCGTGCCAATTGGCCTGATTCTCTCAACCGAGATCGTGAATATCTTCAGCGCGCAGTCGAACTTCTTGACCTTTGGCTGGCGCATTCCGTTCTTCATCAGCGCCCTGCTGATCGTCATCGGCCTCTTCATTCGCTTGCGCATTTTCGAGACGCCGCTCTTCGCGCAGGTGAAGGCGGCCGGTCGCGAATCCGCGAACCCGATCGGAGAAGCTGTTCGCCGGAGCTGGCTGGAGATCATCCTCAGCGCGGGCGCGCGGTTTGTCGAGCAGGCGCCATTCTATCTGTTTACGGTGTTCGTCATCACTTACGCGTTGACACTCGACGTGCCGAAGGCAACGGTGCTCAACGGCATCATTATCGGTGCTATTGTCGAGCTGTTCACCATTCCGCTCTACGGCTTCCTCTCAGACCGCGTCGGACGGCGCATGTGGTATCTGATTGGCTGCGTCATCATGGCGGCCTTCGCCTTCCCCTACTTCTCCTTGCTCAACACCAAGGATACGAGTCTGATCACGCTGGCCATCGTGCTCTCGCTGGCGCTTTGCCATGCCTGGGTATATGGCCCACAGGCGGCGTTGATTGCCGAGCGCTTTGGCACCCGGTCGCGCTATAGTGGCGCATCACTTGGCTACCAACTCGCCGCGCCGTTCGCGGGTGGCCTGGCGCCGATCATCGCGCTGTTGCTGCTCAAAGGCAAGACAAACCTGGCTGCTATGGGCCTCAAGGGCACCATCGTCAATATCGGCAAGGGCTCCTGGCAGGCGGTTGCGATCTACATTATCGTGCTGGCCGTGATTTCGTTCGTCTCGGTGCTCGGCCTGAAAGAACTCAGCCGGGCCGACATCTCTGACGCTGAAAAGGTTGTCGCCGAGCCGCTCGTAGCGATGGAATAGCGGCGAGACGTTCGCTCAGCCTCGTTCATGTGGTGCGTTCACTCGATGGGGTTATTTCGTCTCCTGCTATGAGGCGACGTGGCCCCATCGATGTTGCTTGCTGCGGATGTTTGCTGGCCGGTGAAGCGGCCTGACTACCCTGCTGGGAGGCAGCGATGGCGGTCGTCGATTTCACCGAGGTGCGGGCGCTCGCATGCGATGTCTTTGGGACGGTGGTCGACTATCGCGGGACAATCATTGCGGAGGGCGAGGCGCTGAATCGCGCGAAGGGGCTGACGGTGGACTGGGCCGCGTTTGCCGACGCCTGGCGCGGACACTATCGCCCGAACATGGAGCGCGTGGCTCGCGGTGACCTGCCCTGGATGAACCTCGACGCGTTGCACCGCCTTGCGCTGGATGAATTGCTCGCTCAGGTTGGCGTGACCACGCTCACCGAGGAGGAAAAGCGGCATCTCAACCGCGTATGGCATCGTTTGCGCCCGTGGCCCGATGTTCTGGCAGGACTCTCCCGGCTGCGGACGAAGTACCTCCTCACGACGCTTTCGAATGGCAACGTGGCGCTGCTAATTGACCTGGCGCGACACGCTAGGCTGCCATGGGACTTCATCTTCTCGGCGGAGTTGGTACGGGCCTATAAGCCGGACCC
>DAHUXT010000316.1 GCA_027307065.1 Ktedonobacteria bacterium | reverse complement strand
CCGTATTACCTCGCGGCTGGCGGAGTTGCTCAGCAGGGTTGGCCTTGGCGATGTGCGCACGCACACCATCGAGTTGCCCGTTGGCCCTCACGGCGGGCGCTTCGGCGAACTGATGGGCGCTGATCTGATGGCGCGGATCGAGGGGCTGCGCGCGCATATCATCGCCGCCAGGCTCACGACGCCAGATGTATTTGCCCGCGCCCAGGAAGCGCTGCGACTGGAAATGGCTCGCGGCGAATACGTGCAGCCGTTCTACGTCGTCTGCGGCAGACGGTAGCCGATTACAAGCGGAATGCGACTGCAAGCGACTCATCGCTGGCCATTGACAGGAATAAAGGCCGTAAGGTACCTTGCGCCATGACATTGTCTGCCCATCACGCTACGGTTGCCGCGACCAATCTACGTTGGAGAGAAACAAACGCCTGCGCGTGGCAACCAGCCGCATAACCGAGCCGTGTTTCTCACGTCGAGTTATATGCGGAAAGGGAGGCTACAATGTCTTCAATGTCTTACGATGAAGCGCTGGAACTCGAGCGAGAAGTTTGTCGGCAGCTACTAGCGACCTGTCCTGAATCGCTCCCTGTACTTCACGAATATAATCTGCGATTTTGGCATGGTAACCCCCCCGAAGATGTTAACCCTTACATAGACCTGGCATGGTTCAATGGCTATCTCATTGACCAGGCCAAGCAACAGCAGACGAGCTATTTTCCAGCCGTATTTGCCATGATCGAGAAATTGCTGGTGGAAGGGCCGGAGCAAGTGCAGAACTGGGTTGGTGTCGGAGTTTTGGAAGGGTTGATGAATCAAACCTCCCATACCGACCTCGGGTATGCGACCTTCGAAGTGTGGATGGGGCCGGAAACTCGCAAAGAATGGGAAGGACTCATCGAGTATTGGGATGGTTTGTGACATCGTGCTGCCATCCTAAAACTGCCCAGCGGTATGCGAGACACGCAACGAGCAAGCGCGAGGCAACGCTATCATCGTGCGGGCCTTATGTATGCTGTGTGGTCTCGACGACATAAGGGGGTGTTGCCGATGATGACGGAGGATGAAGCCTTTCAATTGCTGCTGGACACCTGTCTGGCCTTCCGTCCCTATCTGGAGGCGACCCGCCTACGATTCTACTTTGGCAAGCCGCCGGAGAACGTTGCCCCTTATTTTGACGTGGGATGGATTACCACGTTACTCATCGACATGGTGCGCCAGCAGGATACGGCGTGTTTTCCAGCCATTTTCGACCTGCTCGAGCAACTGCTCGCAGAAGGGTCGGATGACGTGCAGAACTGGGTCGTTGTGGGGGTGCTTGAAGGGTTGCAGAATCAAGTCTCGCATACTGACGTGCCCTATGCGGCGTTTGAGCCATGGTTGGGACCGGCGACACGGAAGGAATGGGATGGACTCATCGAAGCCTGGGGTGGCTAGCGCACTCGCACGCCGCGACCGCCAGCGGAACCGGCTACACCGTCACCTATGACGCGAGGGCTTCGCGGAGCGTCGGTATCGTCTCAGCCGCCGATCCGTTATTGCGCCAGTTTGCCAGAGCGCCGCAATTCGCCATTGAGCGTGATGGCCAGCGCCAATGTCACCAACAGCCCGGCGAAAACGAGGATGGCGCCGCGGGGACCGATGGACTGGCTCAGCAGCCCGGCCAGCGTGAAGCCAACCGGCTGGCCTCCGAAGAGCAGCAGGCGGATGACGCCATTGACGCGCCCCTGCAATGCGTCGGGGATGCGCGTGAGCCGATAACTGTATTGCGCGACAAAGAAGATCGGCGTGATGCCAAACGCCGCCAGCATGATGCCCGCCAGCGCCAGAGGATTGGGCGCGATGACAAAGAGCGGCAGCAGCAGCGCCCAGATCCAGTGGACTCCGATGGCAATCTGGCCGAAGGTGAAGCGGCGCATGACCGCGCCCGAAAGCGCCGCGCCGACGATGCTGCCTACACCCCCGGCGCCCAGCACCAGCCCGATGATTGCGGATGAGGCATTCATTCGTTGCGCCAGGATGATGACGACCAGCAGATACCCCGACTCGATCATCACTCCAGCCGACGACGAGCGCCAGAAAACGCATCAACGACTGGCGCCAGAGCCAGACCACGCCCTCGCGGATGTCATCAAACAGCCGTTTTGGCTCAGCCACGCGGGCGGCGCTCAGTTCGGCGCGGATGAAGAAGATTGAGACAACAGAGACAGCGTAGGAGATGGCGTCCGCGAGAAAGGCGAAACCCTGCCCGATGGCAAAGACGAGTCCGCCGAGCGCGGGGCCGAGCATGGTTCCGGTGCTGAGCGTCACCTCGTTGAGCGTGATGGCCGACGGAATCTGCTCCCGCGCAACAACCCGTGTCAGCGCCGCCGTTTCAGCCAGATTGAAGAAGACGTTGAGTGTGCCTTCAACCAGCGCCACGGCGTAGAGTTGCGCCAGGGGCAGCCGCCCCAATGCCAGCACGATGGGGATGCTGCCGAGTGCCAGCGCGCGCCCGGCGTCGCAGACGATCATCACGCGTCTGCGATCCCAGCGGTCGACGAATGCCCCGGCGGGCAGGCCGAGCAGCAGATAGGGGAGAATGCGCGCCGAGCTAATGAAGCCAGCCTGCGCCGGCGACTTCGTCAGCGCGAGCATCAAGAGCGGGTAGGCGAGTTGTGAGATCTGGGTGCCCACAACCGAGACAAGCTGACCGCTCCAGAGCAGCAGCCAATCTCGGTTGTGGAACAACCGGGCGGTCTCCGGCCTCTCCGGCACGCCGTCCGGCGCCATGATGTGTCTCGCCTTCCCGTTTGGGGTAGCTTACGCGAGCTGGCCGACCTGCGCTCCGACGGCGCTGCGCAGCGCGTCCACCTTATCGGTGCGCTCCCACGGCAGATCGATGTCGGTGCGGCCAAAGTGGCCGTACGCGGCGGTCGGCTGGTAGATCGGGCGGCGCAGATCGAGCGACTGGATGATGCCCGCGGGTCGCAGATCGAAGTGCTCGCGGATCAGGTTGATCAGCGTCTCATTGGAGACCTTGCTTGTGCCAAATGTCTCGACAAAGAGCGAGATCGGACGCGCCACGCCGATGGCGTACGAAATCTGCAGTTCGCAGCGGTCCGCCAGGCCAGCGGCCACGATGTTCTTGGCAACGTAACGCGCCGCATACGCGCCAGAGCGGTCCACCTTGGTTGGGTCTTTGCCGCTGAAGGCGCCGCCGCCATGCCGCGCGAAGCCGCCATAGGTGTCGACGATGATTTTGCGGCCGGTCAGCCCAGCGTCTCCCATCGGGCCGCCGATGACGAAGCGCCCCGTCGGGTTCACCAGGTAGCGCGTATTGGCATCCAGCAACTCGGCAGGCAGCACTGGCTTGATGATCTGCTCGACGACATCGTGATAGATCTGCTCCTGCGAGACATCCTCGGAGTGCTGGGTCGAGATGACAACGGTATCGATGCGCACTGGCTTGCCGTTCGCGTACTGCACCGTCACCTGGCTCTTGCCATCCGGGCGCAGCCACGCGAGGGGACCGTTGTTTTCCCAGGCGGCGCGGCGCTCGTCGGCGAGCTTGCGGCTCAGATTGTGCGCGAAGAAGATGGGCGCAGGCATCAGCACATCGGTCTCGTTGCAGGCAAAGCCAATCATCATGCCCTGGTCGCCCGCGCCGATCGCATCCAGCTCGGCGTCCGAAAGCGAGCCACTCGCCACGCGCTCGCGATACTCCAGCGCGGAGCTGACGCCGCGGTCGATGTCAGGGCTTTGCTTGCCGATGGAGGTCACGACGCCGCAGGTGCGGTAGTCGAAGCCGTAGCGGGCGTCAATGTAGCCGACCTTTTCGATGGTCGAGCGCACAATCGCGGGGATGTCGGCCCAGGCGGTCGTCGTAATCTCGCCCGCCACGAGAATCAGGCCAGTGGTCGTCGCCGTCTCGCAGGCGACGCGCGCCAGCGGGTCATCGGTTAGCAGGGCGTCGAGCACGCCATCGCTAATCTGATCGCACAGCTTGTCGGGGTGCCCCTCAGTCACGCTC
>DAHUXT010000315.1 GCA_027307065.1 Ktedonobacteria bacterium | reverse complement strand
CGACACATCGGCATACTTATGCAAGGTGACAGGCACATGGCAGAGCGTATCGAGACGGCTGTTGCACGCAGAGGAAGAGGAGGAACGATGACGATGACCATGAATAGGGAAGGACGTGCGCAGGCGCGCGAGGAACAGCGCGAACAGGCCACGCGGCAAGCGACGGATCGCATTCGCGCGGATCGGAACGACCCCGATGCCTGGGTACGGCTCCTGGTCACCTCGGGCATGGGCGACGCGACCGTCTATCATTTCGATGCGTACTGGCCAAGCCAGCAGCAGGATGAGCAGGCACGCGTGGTGGTCCAGCAGGTGGGGGCGGATCATTGGGAGGCTACCGTCGTCGACGATGCTCTGGCGCCCTCAGCAATGCCCTCTGCCGGATGACCCATGATCGGCGCGGATGAGGCTCTCCTCTCCCAACGATCTGGTTCGTCTTTCTCTGGACCGGAGAGCAAAGTCACACAAATTGACCCTCCCCACGGCTGGAGCCGTGGGATTCCTGGGCCACTCACTGCGAACCAGACAGGCCGACGTCTGCTGTGACCGTGACCGGCTTACACGAGCGGTGGTGGCTTGGGTATCGCCACCGCTCCACCGGCGTCGATTTCCGCGGGCCCTGCGGTATCGAGAGCGTAGAGTACACCGCTTGCCTGAGCGCCATTCATCCCCTTGTCTGAAGACAGGGGGCATCTGGCGGAGAGTGGATAATTCGCGAGCGCGAATTACGGCGATGCGCCAAGTGGAAGGCAGGGCAGAGGTGATGGGGAAATACGTCATAGCGACGATTATACGAAAAACAGACGACCGGCTAGCGGATCAGTTCCATATCGTGGTCAGATCGTCCACCATCCCAGACGACAAAACAATAGCAGTCTCTCAGGAAGACTATAATCATCTGTACCCCGGGATGCTCGTGACGGTGTTTAAGGTCGGATGGGGGCCGCTTTCCGCCTGGTGGCTGAGGCGATGACCGACTTTCCGAGGAGCTGAGAGGGAGTATGATATAACAAGATCGGTGTCTCCCGGTCGTAACACGGAGTACGGTTTCGCACGGGCAAGAGCAGTGCGCCGAGCCAATCTGGTCGCCCGAGCTGTCACGGAAGGGCGAGCGCTATGGCCAAGAAGCACAATGAGGCAGCACCCCCTAGTCTCGTAGTAGTTGGATCGTCCGCGGGTGGGATCGAGGCCCTCTCGACGCTGGTCGCCACTTTGCCTGCTGCCTTCCCTGCCCCGCTGGTGCTCGCCCAGCATCTCGACCCTCGCTATCCCAGTCACCTGGGTGAGATTCTCGCGCGCCGCACTCACCTGCCGGTGTGTACAGTCATAGATGCTGAGCAACTGCGGCCTGGGACCATTTACGTGGTACCGGCCGACCGAGATGTAGAGATCACCGATCACGAGGTTCGCCTGCGCGCCGACGGCGGGAAGCGTCCCAAACCTTCGGTCGATCGACTGCTTACAAGTGCGGCGCATGCCTATGGCGAGCGGCTAATCGCCGTGATCTTGACCAGCACCGGCTCGGATGGCGCAACAGGGGCACATGCGGTGAAGGCGGCAGGCGGCATGGTTGTCATCGAGAACCCAGCGACCGCCGCCTATCCGGGAATGCCCGAGTCATTGGCCGCGACGACGGTGGACTTGGTGGCCGACCTCGAGCGGATCGGACCGCTGCTCCACGATCTCCTGTCGGGCACATATCTACCCACAGAGCCAGATGCCGAGGAGTCGCTGCAGGCTCTCCTCACACAGGTGCGCGACCGCAACGGCATCGATTTCAGTCATTACAAACGCCCGACGATTCTGCGCCGTCTCCAACGGCGCATGGTGGCGGTGGGCACGCCTACCCTTCCAGACTATCTGCGCTACCTGGCGCGCCATCCCGAGGAATACTCCCGCCTGATCGCGAGCTTTTTGATTCATGTCACAGAGTTCTTCCGCGATCCTAAGCTCTTCGCGGCGCTACGCGATGAGGTGTTGCCTGAGCTGATTGCCGATAAACGGACCGAGAAGATGGGCAACGAGTTGCGCATCTGGTCGGCTGGCTGCGCGACAGGCGAAGAGGCCTACTCGCTGGCAATCTTGGTAGCCGAGGCGCTGGGAGAGCAACTGACGCAGTTCACAATACATATTTTCGCGACGGACCTGGACGAGGAGGCTGTGGCATTCGCGCGACGCGGCGTCTATCCTGCTGTGGCGCTTGCTAACGTTCCCGAGGAGTTACGTTCGCGCTATTTTACCCGCCTCGACGGCAGCTATGAGGTCACGCCGCAGCTCCGAAGACTCGTCATCTTCGGACAACACGATCTTGGACAACGGGCGCCTTTCCCCCACATCGATCTGGTGCTCTGCCGCAATGTGCTAATCTATTTCACGCCAGAGCTTCAGCAGCGTGCGCTCCATCTCTTTGCCTTCGCACTGCGCTCCGGTGGCTACCTGGCGCTTGGCAAAGCCGAAACCGTCAGGCCCTTAGAGACATATTTCGCTCCTGCCCACGAGCATCTCAAGCTCTATCGTCGGCAAGGTGACCGTGTGATGCCGCCAATTGCGCGACGCACGGTGGGTGGGCTGCAACTGCGGACTCACCAGACACACCAGCCCAAGCCTCACGTCGCCGTCGAGCAGACCATGGAGCACAGCATTCGCAACGGTGCAACTTCGTTCCGCTCCATCGGTGAGCGCCTGGGCAACTTGATCCTGGAATCTGCTGTCGGCGTGGTGGTCGTGGATCGGCAGTATGACATCCAGATCATTAATTCGGCGGCCATTCGCCTGCTCGGCATTTTCACGGCGGCAATAGGCAAGGACCTGATCCATTTGCTAGAGACCGTCCCAGCCACCAGCCTACGAGCGGCCATCGACGCGGCGTTCCAACTCCCAACTTCTCGGAATGACGAGAGCGACACCATTGTCACGGCTGTGACAGTCGAGACGGCGTTGGGAGAGCAACGACGCCTCCAGATCGCCTGTTATCCCCATGTGAGCAATATGGATATGGCAGGAAAACCGGAAACGGACCTGCATGGTGTGAAGCCACATATCACGCGCGTGTTGATCCTTGTGAGTGACGTGACACGCCTTATCCAAGAGCAAGCGGCAGCGGCCGAGGCGAACGTCCGCCACCAGGTGGTTGGATCGCTCGCAAAGGCAAAAAAACTGGGCGACCGCGAGCAATCCTACCTGGCCAATGTGGAGGAGAATGCGCAGCTCAGGGCGCAGGTAGAGCAACTCTCGACCATCAATCGTCAGATCCTCCATGACAATCAGGAGCTTGTAGGGGCTAACCTGGATCTGCGAGCCGCCAACGAAGATTTGTTGCTAGGCCGTGAGGAGTCGGAGGCGAACGCGGAAGAGGTCAAAACCCTCAACGAGGAGTTACAGGCGACAAACGAAGAACTCGTCACCGTCAACGAGGAGTTGGAAGCCACTGTCGAGGAACTGCACACGTCTAATGATGATCTCGCGGCACGCAGCCACGAATTGCAGCACTTGGCGGCGATGCTGGATACACAACATCAGGCCAGCGAGGCCGCACGGGCGCAGCTCGAGGCGATTCTGTTGAGTATGGGAGACGCTCTGCTCGTCATCGACGCTCATGGAACACGTGTGCTGGCGAATGCGGCGTATTCGCAGATGTTCGGTAGCGATGCCGTCGTGGTAGCGGAGGATGCGCAAGGTCATCCTTTCCCCGCTGACATGCAGCCTCAACATCAGGCTGCCGCCGGATCACCATTCACCCTCGCGTTCACGCTGACGGCCGCCGACGGGACGCGCCGCTGGTTCGAGGCGACTGGGCAGCCTATCCGCCAAGATGGCGTTAAGGGGAGCGTCATCATCATCCGCGACATTACCGAGCGTCGCCTGAGTCTGCTGCAAGAGGAGTTCCTCGCACTGGCGAGCCACGAGTTGCGCTCTCCAGTGACTTCGCTGCTGATGGCTCTCCAACTACTTACCAAGCGATCACTGTCCGATGTGGCTAGCGCGGATGTCCAGAGAACGCTCC
>DAHUXT010000314.1 GCA_027307065.1 Ktedonobacteria bacterium | reverse complement strand
GAGCGTCGCCTACGAGTCGCTCGATCAGCGCGTGCCATTGTACCATGGGGCAGCTTGCTCGCAAACACTGATGGGGCATATGGGGGAAGAGCGCCGATCAGCAACGGCGGGCAGGTTGGCGCACGAGCCTATGGACGAGGAAAGCAGAGGCCGGGGTAGAGGGGGAAACCTCCATCCCGGCCTCCGTCTACGAGCCGATTACGCCTGCTGTTTTTGCTCGCGGACGAGACGGCGCAGCACGGCCAGCAAGATGCCTCCCTGGCTGTAGTAGTCGATATCCACCGGACCATCCAGGCGGGCAATCGCGTTGAAGTCGAATGCCGAATCATCCTCGCGGGTGACGTGGACGGTTACCTCCTGGCGCGGCTTCAGTTCGCCGTCGACGCCCTGGATGTCGAACGTCTCGCGTCCGGTCAGGCCAAGCGACTCGCGGTTCTCGCCCGGCTTGAACTGTAACGGTAGAATGCCCATGCCGACGAGATTGCTGCGGTGGATGCGCTCGTAGCTCTCCGCGATCGTGGCGCGAATGCCCAGCAGCATCGGACCCTTCGCCGCCCAGTCGCGTGAGCTGCCAGAGCCGTACTCCTTGCCCGCGATCACCAGCAGCGGCGTACCCTCTGCCTGATAGCGCATCGAGGCATCGTAGATCGTCATCTGCTCGGCGGTGGGCAGATATTCGGTCCAGTAGCCCTCTTTGCCTTCCACGAGTTGGTTACGCAGCCGGATGTTGCCAAAAGTGCCGCGCATCATCACCTCGTGGTTGCCGCGCCGCGAGCCGTAGCTGTTGAAATCGCGCACCGAGACGTCGTGATCGCGTAGATAGTGTCCAGCGGGGCTATCGGTCGAGAACGATCCGGCGGGCGAGATGTGGTCCGTGGTCACGGAGTCGCCGACAGAAACCAGCACCCGTGCGCCACGAATCTCGCTCAGTGGCTTCGGCTTCAGCGACATCCCCTCGAAGAACGGCGGCCGTCGCACATAGGTGGAGGAGTCGTCCCAGGCAAAGAGGCTGCCCTCCGGCACTGGCAGCGCGCGCCAGCGATCGTCGCCATCGAAGACATGGGCGTATTCTTTGGTAAAGACCTCAGGCGTGACCACCCGCGACATCGTCTCCTGCACCTCTTGCTGCGAGGGCCAGATGTCGCGTAGATAGACCGGTTGGCCGTTGGGGTCTTCGCCCAGCGGCTCGTTGGCCAGATCGATATCGGTAGTCCCGGCCAGCGCGTAGGCGACCACCAGCGGCGGCGAGGCCAGATAGGACGCGCGCACCTGCGGATGAATGCGCCCCTCGAAGTTGCGGTTGCCGCTCAGCACCGCCGCGACGACCAGATCGTTATCGCGCACGGCTTCGGCCACCGGCTCCGGCAATGGGCCACTATTTCCGATGCAATTGTGTACCGCTACCGTTCCGGCGATGAAGGCATGCTGTCCTTCGACCGACAAATCGAAGACAGCGCGCCTTCCTGCGTCGCGCCTATCCACAACCCGAAGTGCGAACGTCGGCAGCGCGAGCGACTCCTTCTCTACACAATACCGCTTTGCAGTGCTGCCCTCTGCACGGGTGGACAATGGAGCGAACCATTCGCGTGCCCCGATTTGCTGAAAGAGCTCAACCGGCGATGGGAAGTCGCAGCTATCCCGGTGAAGCGGCTGGAACTTGCGAGCCGACGCCTGTGGCAGCCGGGTAAAGCGGTCTTGGCCCGCGAGTAATGAGTAATGCGGAAAAACCGCTGTCTCGCGCTCCAAAAGTTGAGTTGCTGCTGTGTGTCGCGCATGAGAAAACGCCATCGCTGGCTGCTCTACGTGCAATTCTGCCAGCCGATTTGCCATCCACAGGCGTTGCTGGTGGATATTTTCAACAGTCCGCCAGTAGACCGCCGCGGCACTGGCACGCATCGCCTTATCGATACAGTAGCGGAATCCTACACGCTCTACGAAAGAGAGGCCGTCCGGTAGTACCAGTCGAACTTCAACCCGAGCGATGCCATCCTGCGCGGCAGGATAGGACGATTCCGCACGGCGCACAGGATATTCATAGATCTTCGCGCCTTCGGTGTCTATCCCACAACGGGCAAGAAGTTGAGTGACCTCTCGCATGAGACGCTTCAGGTGGCCCACGTGAGCGGGAATAGCGCTTTGCGAATAGGCGGGCTGCTCGAGTGTCGCATCACCTTCACCTTCGCCCCACCGATGGAGTGTTGGCCCGTGACCATCCGCACCGAAGAGACCACCGAGAAATTCGCGCAACACCGATACCGGGCAACTTGGGTCGAGTACAAATGCTGGCAACGAGGGCTCTTGTGAAATGCGTCGGCCTACCCGCACGCCCGGCAACGCGATGATAGCCTTCGTCAACTCCATCGGCAGAACGATTGACCACTTGCGGTCATCGTAGCGAGTTGCGGCTGGTCGGTAGCCAGTCAGCAATGCAATGTCCTGGAGTGCCACTTCGCGATCAATGGCTTGGCCAACATTGATTCGTCCTTGTCCCTGGAGGCTAATCGAGCCATCGCTGAGCAAATGGCCAAGGAGCCGTGCGAATGCCAGCGTGTGCTGCCGTTCCTGTGGCGTTGCCATCGTAAACGTAAGGTTGCCGGCGTGCAAGGAATAGCCAGTTTCGTCATCCCCCGGCTCATCCAGCGGCGCATCCAATCCAACGACTACGCGATCGCGGTCCAGTTCGAGTTCATCCGCTCGCACCCAGCGTCCGTCTGCACAGAGAATCTTGTGATCTGGGGTGCAGACAAGTGTCCGGCCATCCTGTAATGTGAGCGAGACACATTCGCGTTCTCCCTGGACCATCATCTCCGATTGTTTCGCTACGCTCAATGTGCCATCAGCGTTAGGAGCGAAGAGCGACGCTCCCCCATTGCCGGGCAGCGATTCGATGCGCTGTGTAGTACCATTTGCGAGCAACACTGGGGTTCCACGAGCAATGCACGTCGTACAGCCATAGCCGACGGTGTGGAAATTCAGAGCCTCTAGAAATGGGATCAGGTCGGCGCTGGCAAGGTAGTCAGTCACAGCGCGGGAGCCGGGCGCGAGACTGGTTTTGACATGCGGGCGCGTCTTGAGTCCGCGCTCGACGGCGTGCTTTGCCAGCAGGCCAGCGCCGATCATCACCGACGGGTTGGACGTATTGGTGCAGCTGGTGATGGCGGCGATAACCACCGAGCCATCGCCAATCTTCACGTCCTCGCCCTGCATCGAAATCGTCTTTGTCCGTGGGCGCCAACCGCCTTTTTCCGGCGCGGTGGCCGAATTGCCGCCCTCGCTCTCGAAGCGGCTAATCGACTTGCCGTTGGCCTCGGGGCCGTTCGGCATGATCTGCTCTTTGAAGGCCGAACGGAAATTCTCGCGCACCTGCCCAAGCGCCACGCGGTCCTGTGGGCGGCGCGGCCCGGCGAGACTCGGCTCGATGGTCGCAAGGTCAAGCTCTAGCCGCGAGTTGAATTGAGGGTCGGGCGTATCGTCGGTGCGGAAGATGCCCTGCTCCTTGGTGTAACGCTCGACAAGGTCTATCAGCGCGGCGTCGCGGCCAGTGTCGCGCAGATAGCGCAGTGTCGCGTCATCCACCGGGAAGAGCGCGGCGGTCGCGCCATATTCCGGCGACATGTTGGAGATGGTCGCCCGGTCGGCAACGCTCAGCGCGCTCAACCCCGCACCGCAGAACTCCACAAATCGTCCGACCACGCCGTGCTTGCGCAGTATCTGCGTGACAGCCAGCACCAGATCGGTGGCGGTTGCCCCCTCGGGGAGCGCTCCCGACAGCCGCATGCCGACGACTTCGGGGGTCAGTTGATAGAGCGGCTGCCCCAGCATTACCGCCTCTGCCTCGATGCCGCCGACGCCCCAGCCGAGTATGCCCAGGCCGTTGATCATCGTCGTATGCGAGTCGGTGCCGACGAGGGTATCGGGGAAGGCCAGAGTTTCGCCATCTGACCCTATGCTCGTCTGCACCACCTTGCCAAGATATTCGAGGTTCACCTGATGCACGATGCCTGTGCC
>DAHUXT010000313.1 GCA_027307065.1 Ktedonobacteria bacterium | reverse complement strand
CAGCGGGTTGGTTAAGATTTGGTAATACGTTCCGCCCTCACGCCGGGGTCGTTCCGGTGAGCCGGCCGATCAGCGCTTTGTACTCGCCCAACGTCTGGCGCAGATCGAGCTGCCGCCCATGCCGCGAGGGACGTAGCCGACGGGTGCGACGCTCGCCCAGCCGCCAGTGCATCTTCGCCATCATATCGCGGGCTTCCTGCAGTTCTTCATAGGTGAACTGCTCGAAATCTTTGTGGCGCAGCACCTCATCGGCGCTCCATGTCTCGCTGCGCTCGATGTCTTCGTCTTCCTCTTTACGGCGCGGCTGGCGGGCATCGTTCAAGCGCGAGAACGGATGCCGCTGCGCTGGATCGGGCGTCATGGTCGAGCGAACGACGTGCTGATCATCCTCCCGCCGCCGATGCTCAGGCATAGCGAGCCCACGCCGTTTCGTCGCTGCTTCAAGTTGCGCGTCGAGATGGGGGATGGTGTTCGAGTTCGGGCTGCGCCAGAAGTAGGCAAACGCCATATCGAAGAGGATTTGTTGATCGTGCTTGGAGACGAGGCTGACCTTGAGCAGCATGTAAAACTCGTCCCGGCTGGCAATGTTGATGAGGGAGAGGCTCTCCGCCAGTTCCACCACCCGGCCCGGCCCAATATCGAATCCCAGTTCCCAGAGCAGGCGGGTAAAATCTACGAGGCGCGCCAGAATCAAATCGCCGCGCATCATCTCTTCGCCAGTCAACGTTGGCTTCGTCGCGTTCATCGGATCTCCGGCGCGGAGACCCCTGCCTTCAGGTCTGATTCAGGCATGGGGAGGAAGCGCCGTCTCCTTTCGTCCTATCCAATTACCGTTTCTGCTCGCTTGTGCGAGAATAGAATGGTAGGCACATTGACAACGAAATAGTGTTTAGCGGTTCCAGGCTAAATCGCTCGCCTGGGTAAAAGCACTAGCGTCTTGCATCACTGTGCGACCTTTTTCACGTTGCCAGAATGCGATAACCAAGCTTCTGAACCACAACAGATTGAGAACGTACCGTCGGGCCGACGGGAAAGCAACGCCTCTGGAGTGACTGTAAGACCCACTGTGAGGCACGTCACGTCGAAGTAGGAATCCCCTGGGTTTACCCATGGGGAGGGTCAAGAACTGGCCTTCGCCTTGTTATAGCGCGTCAGGATATCGTCCTTCGCCTGATTGTAGGCGTCGCGGCCCTGCGAGACGGCGTCGCCGTAGCGATCGCGCAGTTGCCCCGCCAGCGTTTGATAGCCCTCGCGTCCCATGCGCCGCAGTTGCACGCTGCTCTCGCTCAGCTGGCTGCGTGTATCTTCCCCCAGCTGAGGCGCGAACAGCAGCGCGGCCGCCGCGCCAATCACGATGCCCAACACCAGCCCGAACATGAAGCCCGAGCCAGACTTCCGTTGCTTTGCCATGGATTACCTCCCGCACAGACAATCGTCGCCGTCAGGCTGAGAATCGGCTGCTACTGCCACATTGCGGGGAAAATCTCGACACAGCGCATCACACGGACGCTAGCTCGCCGCGATCATCAGTCCCACGCGCTCCAGCAGCAAATCGATATCAAACGGCTTGCGCAACACCGCAACGTTGTGGTAGCGCGCCGGGTTGCCCGCAACCAGCCTCGAGACGGTCTCGGCCTCCAGAATCGCCGCGGAGGAGACCAGAACCGGAATACTCGCTGTGGCCGCGTGCGAACGGAGCGTTTCGAGAATATCCAGCCCCGATGTATCCCCCAGCTTGAGATCGAGGATGATCAGATCGGGCGGATTTTCCTGGATGCGCTCCTGCGCGCCCTCGCCTTTGCTCGCCACCGATACCTTATAGTGCTCGTCTTCGAGGACACTACGCAAGAGATACAGCAAATACTCGTAGTCGTCAATGACAAGGATGTGCTTGGTCATGATTACCGCTCCAGATGGTGTTCTCCTGCTCTCCATACCTTAGGACGAACAGCGGGAGTCGATCTGTTGTGTCAACGATTCCAGCGTACCCTGTTCGCCTCTAGCACATCCCATACCAGCCTGAGCCATACTCCTCGGTGCGCCATTGATCTACCACCGTCGTTACGGGCCGATTCTGCCTGTTGCTATACAACCGTCCGAGCGCCACGTCCGGTCACACGATGGGAGTTAGGAGGGGTCCATCTGGAGGAATGCTCGACCCGTGATGAACCCTTGACAATTCAGTACAAGCGGGCATACGCTAATGCCTAACGCATAACCACTGACAGCATATCTCCCGTATTGCCTCCCCCATGGACCAGCACATCCTGACCACCGAAGCCTGCGGCGAGGGCTTCGCGATCCGGATGGAGAGGACCGCATGAAACGACCAGGCGGCGTTCGGCTCATCTGCCCAGGGGGTGCTAAACATGCTTGATCTGTCCTCCAGGTTATCCAACTTGCCGGAAATTCGCGGCCATGCTCCCAGGGCGAATCAAGAGTATGTGAAGGGCTGGGGGGTGTTCGGCCTACCGTTCGACTCGGGTCATATACTGGCCTTGCGCGTCTTTCCTGAGAACGATTTTGGCCCATACCGGACGATCTGGCACCGCGACCCCGATGGCAGGTGGGCGATCTACGTCGACGGGCCAAGGCTCGACACAGCCTGTCCCCGCTACTACGGTGCTGCCTGCGAGCACACTGGATACGCTCACATTAACCCCACCTGGACCGGCCCAGCCACGTTGCGGGTGACGATGGACAATCCCTCACTCGAGTGGACGCTTACGGCCAGTTCGACGCGGCTTCTTGACATGCTCAACGCGGTGAGCAATGTCCTTCCGCCTGCATCGTGGCGACCCCGATCATTGGTTCGCGCGCGCGAGCGCCTTGCGAGATCGCTTGGAATGGGCAAAATTCAGATGTCAGGGGTCATGCCGAGCGGCCACACCGGCTTACTCATGCCGAAGCAGATGTATTTTATCGACGAATCGCGTGCTGTCCTCGCGGGTGTGGACCTTGGACATCCAACCCACCTCGCGCTGAGCCCGAAGATCGGCGAAGTACCCATGCCGGCGCGTGGCATGCTCGCCATCGGCGGAGCCGTCTGGGACATCCTTGACCCGGTCGAATACGCCCGAACCTTATCTGAGACCAGATCTGAGACCAGCGCAGATGGAACCGCTAACAGCTGATGCTGGCGCAGGACGCTTATTCGCTCGCGTTGCCTGCCGGTTGTGGCGCTGATTTCGCCTTCTGCTGCTGCTGATCGTGTTCGCGCGCCCGCAGTTCTCGCAGATGCTGGCGGCGCGCCCGGGCGCGCTTTACCTTAAGCGTGCTGCGATACATCCAGTAGGTTGGCGCCGAAAGCGGCAGGTCGTGCGTCTCCAAGGTGAACTGCGAGTAGCCGCCGAAGCCGCGCTTATAGGTGTAGAGGCTGTACATATCCTCGTCAGGCTCCAGCACCTCGGCAATCGCGCGGAAGTCGTAGAGCGTACAGCCGCGTGCTCGCGCCCACTGGATCGCCGTCCACTGGAGCAGGTGATTCGGCATGCGGTTGCGGTGCTGGTTGGAGGATGCGCCAAACATGTAGGTCGCGACGGGGCCACACCGCGCCACGATCAGCGCGGCGATCGGCGTCCCCTCGTATTCCGCCAGCAGCAGCGACGCCGCATCCCGCTCGCCATACAGCCGCAGGAAATCGGCATAGTGTTGTTGGCCGTGGATGAAAATGCCATCGCGGTCGGCAGTCTCGCGGTAGATGCGATAGAACGTATCCACGTCCGCCGCGCTGCTGCCCTCGCGCACTATCACGCCTTTGCGGCCCGCCAGCCGAATGTTGTAACGCCACTTCTCATGCATGCCCGCCAGCAGCGTCTCCTCATCGGGCGAAATCTCCAGCACCCACGAGCGTCGTGGATGCGTGGCGTATGGATTGCGCGTAAAGCCCTGCTCGGCGAGCGCCTTGAGCCAGACAGCGTCGCCATCGGCCACACTCGGCTCAATTTTGATCATGAACGCGCCCGCCTTCGCGGCTTGTTGGCGGCCAGCGGCGACAAGCGCGGCCAGCGCGGGCGAGGCGGGATCAGACACCACGGGGCCACGCGGCACGTAGAGATAGGGACGTCG
>DAHUXT010000312.1 GCA_027307065.1 Ktedonobacteria bacterium | reverse complement strand
TTGTCACGCCGCTGGCCGTCAGGAAATCGCGCGCCACTGCCAGCATCCGTGGTGTCAGGTCGCTGGCGGTGATCATGGCGACGTGGGCCGCGAGCGCCAGCGCGGTATGTCCGCCGCCGGTCGAAATGTCCAGTGCGCGGTCGGTAAGCGAGGGCGCGGCCAGCTCTACCAGGCGATTGAGGTCGGCGCCTGCCGCGTGCGATGGGCTCGCTACATATGCCTCCGCCGTCCTGCCGAACGCCTCACGCACCCGTTCCTTGATCGCCTGGCTTTTCGCGTTCTCGCCAGTGTCCTCGTTCAGGCTGGCCACAGCATCAGCCAGTGGATGCAGACACTCTATGCGGTTGCCGAACGGATCAGCGGTGTAAAACCGCTCGTAGCCGGGGAGCAGATCATCCGGAATGATCGGCGCGCCTGCCGCTTCCAGTCGCGCGCGGGCGGCCGCCAGGTTCGCCACCAGCAGGCCGGGATGTCCCTTATGCTGCGGGTGGAAATCGTCTTCGACGCCCAGGTGAACCTCTTGCGCGCCACAGCGGAACCAGACGCCGCTACGCGCCGCCAGCGCGGGAGGCTTCGGGATCTCGTCGAGTCCGAGCGCGCCGCCGTAAAACGCTCGCGCCTGCTCCTCCGCGCCACGCGGCATCGTCAGTTGCACATGATCTAGCGCAAGAACCACGGTATCTTCGTTGACGGTTCGTGTCTCGCTCATTGCTCTGCTCCTTGCATAGAATGACCAGCGATTTGCGAAGTGGTAAATAGGTACGAACGTGCATGGGACGGACCATCACCATCGCTGGTGTCCGTGCGGCGCACCTGGGCAGTACAAAGTTTGCCTGTCCATGAGCGTACCCGACGATGCGCTATAATGCCAGCCATTGAAAGTGATACACGCTATCGGATTTCTCGATAGAGGATGGCGCACGGATGACACTCGACCAACTGGAGACGTTCGTCTATATCGCCCGCACCCACAGCTTTTCGCGTGCCGCAGTGCTGCTGGCCCTGGCGCAGCCCACCCTCAGCGGACGCATCAGCGCGCTCGAAGGTGAATTGGGGTCGCAGTTGTTCACGCGGCACGGCCATACGCTCGAACTGAGCGAGACAGGGCGGGCGCTGCTGCCCTATGCCGAGCGGATGCTGGCACTGCGGACAGAGGGCATCGCCGAGGTGCAGCGGATGCATCTGGGCGGGCTGGGACGCCTCGCGCTGGGGGCGAATCTGAGCGCCAGCCAGTACCTCGTACCCCGGCTGGTCGAGTTGTTTTACCGCCAGCATCTCGCAGTGCCGATTCGCGTACGCACGGCCACCAGCCCCGCGCTGATGGAGAGCTTGCTCGATGGCGTCATCCAGTTGGCGCTGTGCTCGCAGGCGCAGATCGAGCCACGCGCTGAGGTGCTCTGGAGCTACAGTGATCCGCTGCTCTTGGTCGCGAGCCACACGCACCCGCTGGCGCGCCTCGGTGAATGTTCGCGTGCCGATCTGGCGCGCCATACCATCCTCTCTACCCGGGCCGGTCCGACGCGGCTGGGACTCCGCCACGTGTTGCCGCCAGGCGACGAGACACCGATTGCCATCGAGGCGAACGCGGGCGAGGTGATGACCCAACTGCTGCGCCGGGGACTGGGCGTCACCGTCTTGCCAGCGATTGCCATCTGGGACGAACTGGCGCGCGGCGAACTCGTGAGCATCCGCGTGCGCGACGCCAGCCTGCCCGCCTATGACGTGGCGCTGGTGCAGTGGGGCGGCCGAACCCTCGCCCCGGCGGCCACCGCGTTTGCCGAGATGGTCGGCGGGGTGCGCGTGGCCGATGTGCTGGGCAGTGGTGAATGAGTGCCGGTGCGTTTGATGGTATGACGCCAAAAGGCCAGCGAGACGTCGCACGGCACAATGGGACTGGGGTAGTGGCCAGGCGCGCACCCCATCAGATATAATGACGCCACTGTGGGGCGGCGCGGGTGGACGCAGGCTGAGAAGGGATAGACCAACGTGGTAGACGCAAACGGCACGGGGCGACGCGCTGAGCGTGGCATTGGCGCGAACGATGAGGCGGTCGACGAGCAACACGAAGCTGGCAAGCGCGAAGTCGAGATGTACATTCGCACGTACCAGACGCTGTTGCGCAGCTCCGGTGAGGTAGGCCTCAAGGCGCTCGTCCAGGCGCACTATAACATTGACTCCGTGCTGCACCCTCAGGCCCGCTCCAGCGATCCCGATATGTCTGCGTTTATCTACACCGTGTTGCGCCTGCCGTCCGCAGTTCTCCAGTGTTCGCGCGTGCTGCTCGGCCAGTCTGATGAGGTCTTCGCCCAGTATAACTTCCAGGTGGCCCAATGGCAGGCCGTCACGGCATCCGCTCGCCGCCGCCCATGGTTCTTTGATGGCAAGAACACGCTCGCCGTCTACATCGCCAGCGTCAGCGACACCGACGACATCGTGCCAACGCTGGTGGCACTGCAGATCGAGTGGAACAAGTTTCACTGGCTGCTCAATGCTGACCCAACCACCATGCAGCTGCTCGAAAGCCGTGTGGATCGCTCCTCGCCCGTCTATGCCGAGATCAGCAAGGTGGTGCGCGAGCGGCTGCGCGTCAGCGTCGAAGACTGGCGGCGGCTTGAGGTCATCTGGGGTGACAACGTCTGGACGAACCTGCTCGCGATCGGCAAAGAGCGCAAAAACTTCACGCTGCGGATGCTCGGCGGCTCACACGTCGGCTTTGTGCGTTCAACGCGCCGCTGGTGGTCGCCGGTCGCCAAGCTGCTGGATGACGTGCGGCTGGGTCGGCGTCCGGTCTACTTCATCTCCAGCAACACACATAGCGTCGCCAATCTGCTCTCGGGCGTCGTGCGTCGCCGCGAAGATGAGCTTTCGCGTTTCGCCGTCACCGGCGCCGATAGCTTCCTGGCGGACGAGTACAAGAAGCTCAAGGAGAACCGCTCGCCGGGCAACTGGCAGAACTTTCTCTACTACGTCGCGCGCGAATACCAGCGCACGCCCGCTGGCCAGGGCTTTACGCGCAGCCGTCCGGTGGAAGAGCAGGAGCGCGGCATCTGGTATCTGGGCGCGAAGCACGGGCTGGAAATTGACGTGCAGGTGATTGATCTGGCGAAGGTGCGCGGCGATGATCTTGATCCACGAGTGCGGGTGTCGGGCAGCGAGCGGATGCTGGATAGCCGCGGCGTCATCATCAACATCGACTATCCGTTGGGGATGGCAGCCTATCGCGTGCTGCGCGAGGTGCTCGAGAATCTGGTGCAGGTGAAGGGCATCTACATCCTGGGCAAAGCGGCGACGCTCAACGGCAGCATCGGCGATGTGATGATCTCGAACGTGGTGCTGGACGAGCACAGCCAGAACACGTACTGGCTGGATAACTGCTTCAGCGCCGCCGATGTCAGCCAGCATCTCGTCTTTGGCGCCGTGCTCGATAATCAGAAGGCGGTATCCAGCAAGGGCACGTTCCTGCAGAACCGCGCCTATCTGGATTTCTACTATCGCGCCAACTATAGTGTGGTCGAGATGGAGGCTGGCCCCTATCTGGACGCCGTCTATGAGAGCCTCTATATGACCCGCTACCCGACGAACGACAACATCAACTTCGCCAAGTTGCCGTTCGATCTGGGCATCATCCACTACGCCTCAGACACCCCCTATACGCGAGGCAAGAACCTGGGCGCTGGCAGCCTCTCATACTACGGCATGGACTCCACCTATGCCGCGAGCATCGCCATGGTGCGGCGCATCCTGGAGAACGAGGTCGGCAGCAACAGCGCGCGTGGCGGCGAGGCGGTGGCCCGTGCCGAGGCGCTTCGCATCCGTCGTGGGGCAGCGCCGACCAGCTCGACACATTAGACACACGAAAGTCTCGCTATACCGGTTCGATGGTGCTGGTCAGCGAGTAGCTTTCGAGCCGTTCGCGGTAGTATTCGGCTGGCTCGCGGGGGCAGACAATCACTTCGGCGTGGCCAGTGTTGTGCGCCTCGAACATGATCGCAGTGGCGGTGTCGAAGGAAAGCGCCGGCACGGTGCGTATCAGCGCGACAATCACCTCGTCCATCGAGTGAACATCGTCGTTATGCAGAATGACACGGTAGCGTGGCAGCAGCCGCAGGAGTTCGCGTA
>DAHUXT010000311.1 GCA_027307065.1 Ktedonobacteria bacterium | reverse complement strand
AGTATACTGCGTGAAGTGGGTTGGGTGGGTCCGGTGGTGTGGCTTCATGACAGAATGGATTCTCCGCTCGCCCGGTTATGCAGGTCAACGTTGTGCGTGCTGCGCGTATGGTCTCGCACTGGATGTGGCGCTCTGCCACTGCCTGTCGATCTTCCCTCAATGATAGATGTCTGTCTCTGTAGGTCGTCCTCGTAGGCAGTGGAAAGCCGACGAACGGTTATTTCCGGCACTAGGAAGGAGGCGCCCGTACCCCGCTTGCGAACGTCGCTCGCCCTCGCTGTGGCGTGAGCGGCCGTTCATGGCAAATCACATCTGGTCTCCTGTCGAACCAGCCGTGTCAGCCGCCACAGATCAGAGAGATCGAACGTGACGAGCGCGCGGCGGCAACGTCCAACCGAGGGGCATCGGAGCCCATCGGAGATGTGGGGAAGGAACAGAGGTATATGCCTTTTCGGGTCAATTCACATGTTCGGATTGCGGCATCCGCGTTGATGATTGTGGCTGGTGTCCTTGCGCTGGTGGTGGCCTACGCGCCGAGGTCTGTGGCGCCAAGCGCTCAGGCCAAACCGAGAGCCTCGTTCTGCGCGCTCCATTCGGCGCTGTGTACCGAGACGGCCGAGCCCTGGAACTATAAAGGGCAGTACACTGGCCACGACGAACCCTCTGTATTGTTCTACTCGCACACTCCCGGGTCGGGAAACTCAAACTTCTACAAGTTGACCATCCCATCGGATCCTCCGACACTGCCCGCTCAGGATGGCAGTGGTGGCACATGGAACTTCCAGCTTCGTCCGGCTTTCTGGTTCGGCATGGCCCTGTGCGACAATCAGTCGGCGCCAAGCCCGGGGAAGCATTGCGCGCCCGATAGCGACAAGAACATCTTCACGAGCACTGTTCCGGGCTCGCCAGGCTATATTGGCAATACCCCGGGCACGGCCTTCATGGAGATGCAGTTCTATCCCCCTGGTTGGGATAGTTTCGGCTGCACGCAGACGCAATGGTGTTCCGCGATGACCATTGACAGTCTTTCGACGGACTCGAACACCGGCGCGCTCAATACCCCCGCCTGCCTCAACGTCACTGGTGAGGAGTACGTCAACTTCGCCTTCATTACGAAGAGCGGCCACTCGCAGGCTCCAGCCGACCCGCTGCGGCAGACGGGCGCCACCTTCACGCCAGGACCCGATACGCTGATGTATCACTCTGGCGACCAACTAACAGTGGATATGCACGATACGTCGAGCGGATTCCAGATCATTATCAATGATCTGACCACTGGCCAGTCTGGTTCGATGACGGCTAGCGTGAACAACGGCTTCGGGCATCCACTGTTCCAACCGACGGCATCCAAGTGCAGTGATCAGCCGTATGCCTTCCACCCGATGTTCAGCACATCGAACGAGGATACCCGCGTGCTGTGGGCAGCGCACTCGTACAATGTGGCCTACTCCGATGAGATCGGTCACTTCGAGTATTGTGCCGCGCAGTCTGGCGGTGTCTGCACCTCGGCTGGCGCTTCTGACCCCGCTGGGGTCGATGGCGATGACGCGCCGTGCATCACAGCTCCTGCGGGCACGCCACCGAATACGGTACCGTTGACAGGCTGTTTTGGGACAGATGTCGACTTCGACGGCGCGCAGTATTCGGCTAACTGGCCGGGAACTGATCCCAACGCCGCCAACGACGCGGCGTTCCACGCCACGCCTGTCTTGTTCACGAGTCCGCTCTTCAACGGCAACCAGAACTACAGCCGTGTGGCGTTCGAGACTGACCTGCCGCGCATTGAATTCGCGACAACCCCGTCGTGCCAACGCCATATCTTCAACCCGGCGGATCCCAATCCTGGCGCGGGGTGCGTCAATCCTCCCGTTGGCGCCAGCTTCTACCCGTTCTTCACCACTGGCGTGTCCGGTGGGCACTGTGTCTGGCAGGAGGGCGGGGACTTCATCCCCGGAACCACGCACGATTTCGGCGGAAGCTCGAGCGCGGAATACGGCGGATTGCTGGCATCGGCGTATCCGGCGGCTGGCAATACCGTGACGCTGCGCTACAACAATTTCCACCAAACGTTGTTCTCGAATCCCTGCCCGGCATAAAGGGCACCTGAGAGAGATCGCCTCGTTCAAGCGATCGTGTTCGGGCCGCCGTGGGGGATACCCTGCGGCGGTCGTTCGTTTCCGGCACATCGCGCGCCAGCCATATGCCAGCCATATACTCGCACATGCCAGACGCATCGCCGCCAAATGCGCTACACTAAGAGGGCGCACTGATTGCGCTGTAGAGGAGGAACAGATGGCCAAGCAGTATAGCAGTCCCCCGGCGATGCAGATTGATCCGAACAAGCACTACGAGGCGGTTTTCCATACGCAACGCGGCGACTTCACCGTCGAGTTGTTCGCCAAGCAGGCGCCGATCACCGTCAACAACTTTGTCTCGCTGGCGCGCGACGGCTTCTATAACGGCACGACCTTTCACCGGGTCATCCGTGGCTTCATGGCGCAGGGCGGCGATCCTACCGGCAGCGGGCGCGGCGGCCCAGGCTATTCCTTCGCCGACGAGCCGGGCGCGCTGGCGCTCAAGCACGAGGGCGCGGGCATCCTGAGCATGGCGAACGCTGGCCCCAACACCAATGGCTCGCAGTTCTTCGTCACCTTTGGTCCGACGCCGCATCTTAATGGCAAACATGGTGTCTTTGGCAAGGTGACCGGCGGAATGGATGTGGTCAATAGCCTGCGCGAGCGCGACCCCATGTCTGACCGCCAGCCCGGTGACCGCATCGAGAGCATCGAGATTCGCGAGAGTTAGGTCCGTGCCAACCTTTGCTGTCATCGCCGATATGCACGGCAACCTGCCCGCGCTGGAAGCCGTGCTGAACGATCTCGCCACCGTCAATCCCGACGCGATCTACCTGGCGGGCGACTACGTCAATCGCGGGCCACAAAGCGGCGCTGTGCTCGATCGCGCCATTGCGCTGGGATTCCCCGCCATCAGCGGCAACCACGACACGTGGCTGGCGATGCTCGCTCGTGGCCAGCGTCTCCCCGACACCTGGAAAGACGTCTGGTGGCAGCCGCAGCGGTTGGCGATCCGCGAGATGGCGCCAAGCGCGCTTGCCTGGATTGATGCATTGCCCGCGACGATGCGCATCGAGCTAGCGGGCGCGGCGCCAGTGCTGCTGGTGCATGGCAGCCCACGCAGCGCGCGCGAGGGCATGGGCCGCATGTTCTCGGACGAGCAGGCGGCTGAGATGTTGCGCGATGTCGAGGAGGACACCGTCATTGGCGCGCATATCCATTATCCGTGGGAGCGGCGCGTCGATGGCAAGCATGTGGTGGTGATCGGCGCGGTGGGCTGCCCCTTCAATGGCGACACCAACGCGCAGTATGGCCTCTTCACCTGGGAGGATGGCGACTGGCGGTTCGAGCCGCGCAGTGTGGCGTATGATCACGAGCTGATCTATGATGCCTGGCGCGAAAGCGGTTACCTCGCCAATGACTGTCTCTCCGCCGAACTGATGCTGCTGGAACACCGCACTGCGCGCACCCACTACGTGCCGTTCTGGGACTGGTGTGTGGCGCTCGATCTGCCGCTGACCCACGCGAGCTATCAGCGCTTCGTCGTCGAGCGCGGATAGCGGCTGCCAGCGCGATCATAGCCGCGACGATTCCTCGATCGGCGCGATGAACATGTCACCGCCGCGTTCCCCCCACCATTCAGACAAGATATCGCTGTACTCTTCTTTTGTGCTGGCTGCTTGATGTATGGTATTGCAGGTGACTCCGCCCCGCCAGACGTACACCCAGGATGAAGCACGCTAGCTCTAAAGGACGAAGAAGCAGATGAGCGCGACGTTTATCTCGTACTCGCGGAATGACAGCAATTTTGTCCAACACCTGGCCGCTGCCTTGAAGGAAAGTTATGGCGATGTCTGGGTTGACCAGCAAAGCTTGATGCCAGCATCGTCGTGGCGACAGGAGATCGTCGACGCTATCACCGCGGCCGATAATCTCCTTTTCATACTCAGCCCGAACTCGCTCGCATCACCGGTATGTGCCCAGGAGGTAAACCTGGCGATCGAGTTGAAGAAACGTATCATCCCCATCGTCAGCGCGGACGTCAACCCCCAGCAGATTCCCCCCGACAG
>DAHUXT010000310.1 GCA_027307065.1 Ktedonobacteria bacterium | reverse complement strand
AATTGGATGGACCCCAAGGACGCCAAGGAGCGCGTAGGCAAACTGTTCGACGGCTGCATGCAGGGTCGGACGATGTACGTCATCCCTTATCTGATGGGCGTCCCCGGTTCGCCGCACGCCAAGGTGGGCATCGAGGTGACCGACAGCTCCTACGTCGTCGCCAGCATGCGCACCATGACACGCATGGGCACAGTCGCGATGGACGCGTTGAAGGCCAACGGTGGCGAATTCGTCCCCGGCCTGCATTCCCTGGGCGATCTCGATCCCCATCGGCGTTTCATCCTGCACTTTCCGGAGGAGCAACTCATCTGGAGTATTGGCTCCGGCTATGGCGGCAACGCGCTGCTCGGCAAGAAGTGTCTCTCGCTGCGGTTGGCAAGCTGGATGGGCCGGAGAGACGGCTGGATGGCCGAGCACATGCTCATCCTTGGCCTGGAAGACCCCGACGGCAACGTCACCTATATGGGCGGCGCATTCCCCAGCGCCTGCGGCAAGACCAACCTGGCCATGCTCGTCTCGCCGCTCGCCGACCAGGGTTGGAAAGTCTGGACTGTCGGCGACGACATTGCCTGGATGCGCATCGGCGAGGATGGCCGCCTCTGGGCCGTCAACCCTGAGAACGGCTTCTTTGGCGTCGCTCCGGGGACCAATGTGCAGACCAATCCCAATGCCATGGCCTCGCTGTCGCGCAATAGCATCTTTACCAACGTCGCCCGCACGGCAGACGGGTTGCCCTGGTGGGAAGATATCGATCCCAGCCAGAAGACGCCGCCACCCGGCACGGTCGACTGGCACGGCAAGCTGTGGGAGCCAGGCAGCGGCTCGGCCGCTCACGCCAATTCGCGCTTCACGTCGCCCGCGAGCCAGTGTCCCTCGATCTCTCCCCACCGCGAGGATCCTCAGGGCGTGCCGATATCGGCCTTCATCTTTGGCGGCCGGCGCGCGCGAGTGGCCCCACTGGTCTACCAGGCGTTCAACTGGCAGCATGGCGTCTTCGTCGGCGCGGGCATGGGATCAGAGACGACAGCCGCCGCGACGGGCAAGGTGGGCGTTACCCGGCGCGACCCGATGGCGATGCTGCCGTTCTGCGGCTACAACATGGGCGACTACTTCGGCCACTGGCTCGACATGGGTCAGAAGCTGACGAACCCGCCCGCCGTCTTTCACGTCAACTGGTTCCGCCGCGACGCCGACAACAAGTTCCTCTGGCCCGGCTTCGGCCAGAACGTACGCGTGCTGATGTGGATGCTCGGCCGCATCCGTGGAACTGCCGACGCGCGCGAGAGCGCGATTGGCTACATTCCGACGAATGACGCCATCGACATGGACGGCCTCAACCTGACATCCGACAAGGTCGATCAGTTGTTCGCCATCGACAAGCAGGACTGGGAACACGAGTGGGCGAGCCAGGGCGAGTTCTTCCAGAAGATTGGCGACCGTCTGCCCGCCGCCATGACCAAGGAGCACGACGCCCTCAAGACGCGTGTCGACGCCATGAAGGGCTAATCCCTTCCCGATTGGCAGCGCGCACGCCAACCATGCGCCCTTCTCCAGCGATGGGGAGGGGCGCGTCTTCTAGAGCGCCTGTGCCACGGTGCGCAGGGCGACGGGACCCCTACCGAGGGAGCGAGATCGTGGCAGCAACGAATATTCTGCGCGGAGTGACCCTGATCGACGGGTCAGGCCGCCCACCCATCGAGAACGCGGTGGTGGCCTTTCGCGATGGCCGCATTCTCTACGCAGGCGCGGCAGAGGGCTGGCAGCCGGAAACGGGCACTCCGGATGGCGAGACGTTCGTGCTCGACCTGCCGGAGCATTACGTGCTGCCGGGGCTGATCGATCTGCACGTCCACCTGGCGATGGATGGCGCCGCCGATAGCCGTCTGCACGGCGACCCCGCCTGGACGACACTGCTGATGCTGGCGCACGCGCGCAATAGTCTCGCCGCTGGCGTCACTACGGTGCGCGACGTGGGTGGGCGCTTCGGGCTGGAGTTCGTCGTGCGGCGGGCGATCGAGTCTGGCCTGTACGTCGGGCCGCGGATGGTGCTCTCTGGCAAGCTGCTCGCGATTACCTCGGCGGGCACCGAGTATTACGATGGCATGTATCGCGAGGCCGACGGTCCCGAATCAGTGCGGCTGGCCACCCGCGAGCAGATCAAAGCGGGCGCCGATTGGATCAAGGTGCTGGCAACCGGCGCGGTCCTGACGCCAGATGAATCACCGGGCGCGGCGACCTTCGGGCTGGATGAGTTGCAGATGGCGGTGGCGGAGGCAGCGAAGGCTGGGCGTCCGGTTGCCGCGCACGCGCACGGCATCGACGGGATTCGCAACGCCGTGACGGCGGGCGTACGTACCATCGAGCACGGCACCTACCTGCACCGCGATCCACAGGTGATGGAGACAATGGCCGAGCGCGGCATCTATCTGGTGCCAACGCTCAAAGCAGGCTTCGACGTGATCTACGGCGACCGGCCAGGCATCCCCGACTGGATCGTCGAGAAGTCGAAAGCGGTGCAGGAAGACGCGCTGCTGAGTCTGCGGCGCGCGCTGGAGATGGGCGTACCCATCGCGATGGGCACAGATGCGGCGACCCCCTACAACTTCCACGGCGAAAACGCGATGGAACTGGTCTGGATGGCCGAGGCTGGCCTCGCGCCGATGCAGTGCATCACCGCGTCCACCGCCAACGCGGCGCGCGCGCTCGGCTGGGAGAGTTGGCTGGGCACGGTAGAGGCTGGCAAGGTGGCCGATCTGCTCGTCACCACCCGTAACCCGTTGGCGAACCTGCGTCACCTCGCCGACCGCAATGCCATCGCGATGGTCTTCAAAAACGGCGAGATCGTGGCGCGCCAGCCCACGCTGGACATCGGCGCCATCCCCGAAGCGATGCTCGCAGGCGGCTGGATCTGCTGCGGCCTGCCAAACCGTGATGGCTGACCGGGCAGCAGGAATGCGCGCAGGGGTAGGAGCGGAACGGCCTGGACGATAGCGTGAGGCTGTAGAAGCGCCGGGCTGCCTTGGCTAGTCGCGGGGACGCATGAGCAGCGCGGCGGGGATGTTGGGCATCAGGCGGTCGAGCAGCGACACATCCAGTGACACGCCCGCCACGCTGAGCGCCTGGAGCAGCACCCCGATGATTGGCTCAGCCGGACTGCGCACCGGGCGCACGTTGGGGGCAACTTCACGGACGGAGGCGACGATAGCGTCCTCGAAGACAGCGGTTGGATGGCGGAAGACACCGCCCGCCAGCACCAGCGGAAACGGCTCACCCTGGAGGCCGACGTTGCGAATCGCCACCCCGACGATGCTCGCCAGTCCCGTAGCGTGCTCGCGCACCACCCGTAGCGCCACCCCGTCGCCAGCGTCCGCTTCGTCGAGCAGGATCGGCGCCAGCAAGCCAGCATCCTCTTGTGGGGTATGCTGCCGGGTGTGAAAGCGGTGCAATACGTCCTCGACCGTGGCCGCGTCGAAGTGCGCGAGCACACGCTGCGTGAGCGTAGTTGACGGCTCCAATCCCAACGCCGAGCGATAGACCGCGAACAGGGTCTTCTGGCCCAGGTGATTGGCGCCGTGCCACTCATCCTGCCAGTAACTGCTGTGCCAAATGCGCCCATCGGCGGCACGCGCGCCCGTCGCCGCGCCCGACCCGCAGACCAACGAGACACCCACGGCATCGGCCGAGCCAAGATAGAGCACTCCCAGCGCGTCATTCTGGGCAACCACCTGTCTGCCGACTCCCCGCGCGATCATCGTGTCGCGCCAGAACGCCATATCCTCCGGCCAGTCGGCGCCTGCCATATTGAAGACGCTCGCCACGATATCTTCTCGCTCCACGCCAGCCCTGTCGAGCGCCGCAGCCACCGTGCGCTCCACATTTTCCAGCGCGGCGTCGGCGGGGTCAGGCGCGGTCGCGCTGGGCGTCGCATTATAGATGTCGCCGCAGCCGCCACGCTCCACGCTCAGAATGTCACCTTCGAGTGTGGCGACTAATGCGAGCGTCTTCGAGTTGCCGCCATCGACGGCCAGCACACAGCGCATACTAGTGATCTCCGCATTGCAGACGTGATGACAGACTCGAAGATGAACGCGCGGCAATGGTTGGCACAGACCTCGGCCACGCGGCTTCGTCGGCGATGATGGTTACGCCATCGCTGGCCGCGAGCAGCGACGCGGGCACATCAG
>DAHUXT010000030.1 GCA_027307065.1 Ktedonobacteria bacterium | reverse complement strand
TACGCGCGTAGGCGGCGAAATGGTACGGCGGCAGGCTTTGCAGGCGGCGTGAGAGGTCCACGAAAAACTCCTCGATGATGTGCTATTCGCATGCCACGGAAACCGGCTCTGCGCACGTGGCTTCGGCGATAGTTGGCGGTAGTTATGGTGGGGGCATGCCCAGCTACAGTATAGCAGCGCAGCCTACCACCGTGGGCCATGCGCGAACATGAGACATATCGTGGACGATAGGCGCATCGTCCCCTCGGCTTGTCATGCTTACTGCCAATATTTGATACTTCCGATGCACCGGCAACGCATGGAATACGCGTGGAATCGGCGCAACACTGGACCGTTTGTACCTGGGCGGAGGGTGATGTGATACTGGAAGGCGCCTCCTTCGACGGCTATCGGCTGCTGCGGCCACTCGGCCATGGCGGCGCGGGCGAGGTCTACCTTGCGGAGGCCCCGGCTCGTGGACCCGTTTCCGGATGGGTCGCCATCAAGGTGTTTCGCGATGCCGCGGACCATCCCGCCCTGCCTGGGCTGATGCGCCAGTCGCGTATCGCCGCCACACTCGAACATCCACACATCTTGCAGTGCTACGCCGATGCCACGGAAGGCGACGATGTTGCCATCGTCATGACGCTGGCGCAGGATGGCTCACTAGGCGACATGGTCAGCGATGCGGCCTCCGAGGTGACGCTGCCAATGCTTCCTGAAAGCGTCGCTCGCATCGTCTCGCAGGTGGCGCACACCCTGGCTGACATTCAGCCGCACGGACTGACCCATGGCGATCTCAAGCCGACCAATCTGTTCGTGCGTTTCGCGCCAGATGGCAGCCCGGTCGTCGCCCTCAGCGACTTTGGCCACGCGTTTCTCACACCCGCGGCGGTGTCTTGGCTGCGCGAGCACCCGGCGAAGTCGCCGCCCGAATGGGTCGTGGAGCAACTGGCGTGGGCCGCGCCCGAGCAGATACTCGGCAAATCGTCACCCGCATCAGATCAGTACAGCCTCGCGGCGATCGCGTACTTCCTGCTGACGGGAGTTCGCCCCATCTCCTCGGAGGCGCAGAGCGTGCTGAATGGCCGCCCGCCAAAGTCTATCATGCCGCCGTCGCGCCTGAATCCCGCGCTGGACGATGAGACCGACGCGATGCTCTTCCACGCGCTCGCGCCGGTGCCGGAGCAGCGATTTGCGGACGTGGTCGACTTTGCCGATGCGCTCAATGCTGTATTGGTGACCAGAGACCTGCCCGGCGATACATCGTATGCGCGGGCGAGCGCCTCGCGACAGGTGGCCGATTCATTGCGGAAGGCGAGCAGCAGCGTCGCATCCCGATCACGCCCATTCCCCGGGCGGCTCTCGCTGCCGACCTCGTCGCGAAGAGTCATGAGCGCGGCCGCGTTGGTGCACGATGAAGAAGCGCCGCAAGTGGACCCAGCAGCCAGGTTGAGGCGGCGGGTGACGCGCTATGCGTCGGTGACGCTGTTGCTGGCGCTGCTCGCGCTGACGGTGAGCACGCTCGTCTTCCATGTCGGCCCGATTCGGCTGCCAGCGAATCTCTCTCTCGCGCGGCTCTTTAACGCCAATAGTGGGGCGCCGCTGCGAGCCAGCCCGACAGCGGAGTCGTCGGCGCAGGCCCAGGCGGAATCGCGCCTGCGAACCGCGCTGGCTGGCCAGCCCGTGTATCGTGATGCGCTGACTGGCTCACCCGCCTCGTGGTCTGTCAGCGGCAAGGCCATCTTCTTCGGGCCCGATCATCGGCTGCACCTGCACAACACCACGAAGTCGCCACTCTTCGCCAACATGCCCACGAGCGTGACCATGCCGCATGGCGCATATGTAGCCCAGGTAGATGTCGCGCAGGTAGGTGGGGCAACGAGTGACCACGCGGGCATGCGGTTTCTCATCTCGAAGTCCGCCAAGGGCGAGACCTACTACTCATTTCTCGTCACGTCCGATGGCCGCTTCGACCTGTGGCTGCAACAGCCGGAGACAGGGCTAACCTTCCTCACCAGCGGCTACGTTGCGTCGCTCAAGACAGGCATGGGCCAGACCAACACGCTGGCTGTGCTGGTGGATCCCACCGCCAACACCCTGTCGTTGTTCGCCAATGGCGCCTTCATCTATCAATCGCCGATCGGCCACGGTGTCGCGCTGGCGGGACGGCTCGGCCTGGTGACACCCGATACCAACGTCGAGGCAGCCTTCGCCAACTTCGCGATCTACCCCGCGTAACATACCGTTGCCGCGCACTATACTCCTAGACAGAATACCTGTACTGAAAATCGGTTTAGCGAGAAAGATATCGCCATGCTCACCGTCGAAGAGGCGCGCGAACGCATTCTGGCGCACTTCGCGCCACTGGCCGCCGAAGCGATTCCGCTGACCACGGCGCTGGATCGTGTTCTGGCGGAAGATGCCGTCGCGCGCGATGAGACTCCGCCGTTTGTCAACTCCGCGATGGATGGCTATGCCCTTCGCGCCGAAGATACTGTGACCGCCACCACAGATACGCCCGTCTCGCTGCGGATGGCGGGCGAGGTGCCTGCCGGGAGCGTCTACGCGGGCGTGGTCGCCTCTGGTGAAACGGTGCGTATTTTGACGGGCGCACCGGTGCCTGATGGCGCTGATGCGGTGCTCCAGCAGGAGTTGACCGAGGTAGCTGATGGCGTGGTGATACTGCGGCAGAAGGTGGACATCGGCGCGAACATCCGGCCAGCGGGCGGCGATATTCGGCCTGGCATGCGACTGCTCGCGGCGGGCGCGCAGCTTGGCCCAGCGGAGATTGCGCTGCTGGCGGCGGCGGGAATTCATCCCGTGCGGGTGGCGCGCCGCCCACGGGTGGCTATTCTGGCGACCGGCGACGAGCTCGCGCCGCTCGGCGAGGCGCTGCGTCCCGGCCAGATTCGCGAGACCAATTCGCCCTACCTGATCGCGGCCGTGTTGCGAGCCGGGGCGGAGCCTGTTCCGCTCGGCATAGCGCGCGACCGCGCCGAAGATATTCGCGCGAAACTGGCACAGGCTCGCGATGCGGATCTTATCCTCACCTCAGGGGGCGTCTCGGTCGGAGACTATGACCTGGTGAAGCAGATTCTGGCCGAGCAGGGCAACATCGACTTCTGGCGCGTGCGCATGCGACCTGGGAAGCCACTGGCGTTTGGCCTGCTGGGGACCACACCGCTGCTGGGGCTACCCGGCAATCCCGCCTCAGCAGCAGTCACGTTCGAGCTATTTGGCCGGCCAGCTATCCGGCGCATGCTTGGCAGCGCCGAGATCGAGCGTCCACTGGTGCAGGCGCGGCTGATGGGCGACAGCATCGAGCGCAGCGACCGCCGCCACTTCGTGCGCGTGCGGCTCTCGGCGGCTGAGGGTGTTCTGGAGGCCCGCCAGACTGGCCGACAGGACTCCCATCTCATCTCGTCCCTGCGGGGCGCAACCGCGTACCTCGTCATCGCGGAAGGCGCGGGCACGGTCCGCGCGGGCGAGATGGTTCCGGCGCTGTTGCTCAACGACGCGCTGCCATGGGGAGATGGCTCTGCTAGCGATCAGGCGTAATCAGGCGTAAGGCGACCCGGAGTGGGTTGACGTAGTGGCTGGCTGGAGCAGGCCACGGTTGAGCAGATTGTGGGCAATCTCCACCAGCAGCCGCGCATCCATGTGCAAAGTCGCCGCAATGGTACCCAGGGGGTTCGTGCCATCGATCTGCGCCAGCACAATCCACTCATCACGCGAAATTTCCACCATCTGGCCAGTATCGGGAATATCGGCGAACGTCAGCACCGTTTCAGGCCGGAGCGCGATGTCGGCGATTCCCTGCCCGGAGTGGCGAGACGCCGCCAGCATTCTGCCCTGTGAGGACTCCAGAATCGTCTCGACCGACAGTGGGATGAGCGCCAGTTCCTGCGGGGGATGAATGCCCTCGACGAACGAATACTCGCCCTCTGACCAAACCACCATGGCATTGATAAGCGTCATCGCGTCGCTCATCGCCCAGTAGTGTAACTGTTCGCGTGTGAGCAGGCCATCAGCCATGAGCGCCTGGACAATCTGCCCGTCCGGCAACACCGCTGCCTCATCGAACGGCACCAGGATGACTTCCTCGATCTGCTCCGGAGACATGTAGCCCAGTTCGACAAACTGCTCGGTGAGTGGCGGGCCAACGGGTACACGATCGGCGGCGAGCCACTGCCCCCGGCGAAAGTACGCCTCGACGCGCAGATGGCCATGTGACACCGTCAGACAGCCATCTCGCTGCTCAGCGGCAATGGTGCTGAGAATATCGAGGAGAGACTCCTGGCGCAGGTTGCCTGCCAGCGGCATGGGGTCTCCTCTCTCGCTGTGGGGAACGGGTAGACGTTGGTCACTTCACTGGCTATTATACGCACAACGATTCGCTGGCTGGCGCCGCGGACGCGCCGGTTTTCGCACACGCGGACGCAGCACCAGCGGCCCAGCGGGCAGGGATAGAGGGAGTAGCAGCCACCGCGTGGTCTTATGTCCTTCGGGCGGGAGCACGCCGGTGGTGCGAGTCAGTTGGCGGAGGATTTGCCACTGAGCAGGGCCATGATGATGCCCGCGCCTGTCAGCACAATGCCGGTGCCAAGCGCGAAGGAACTGGTATGCGTGACCGGGTGGAAACCGAGAAACACGTAATTCAGCGCACCAAAGATCGCCAGGATGACGCCCACAGCGATGAGGATGTAACTTCCGACGCGCATATGACTGCTCCTCCATGATGCTGGCGAGCATTCCGCCCAGCCTTGATAGTAGTGGTGACGGTGGCAGTATAGCGGCCGGGGGCGAACCCGTCAACGTCTTGCTCAGCACAGTCGCGTGGCATGCGACGTATGCGGCGGCGGCACATTGGCGCGAGAACATTGACGTAAACGGCAACGTCAGTCTATACTAGTGACTTGTGGAATTGTTGCGGCGCGCACGATTCGGCGCCAGACCATACTTACCTGGACATTTCTTCGAGGAAGCGAGCAATTATCAATGACGGTCGGAAACGCTACGGAACGCCAGCGGCGACACCACAGGGCTCCCGGTGACAACTACAAATGGATCGCGCTGTCGAATACGACGCTGGGGGTGCTGATGGCGACGATCAACTCCAGCATCATCCTGATTGCCATGCCCGCGATCTTTACCGGCATCGGCATCAATCCACTGGCGCAGGGAGAGACGAACTATTTCTTGTGGATGCTGCTCGGCTATATGCTCGTCACCGCGACGCTGCTCGTCACGTTCGGTCGCATCTCAGATATTTTCGGACGTGTCAAGCTCTATAATCTCGGCTTTGCCATCTTCACGCTTGGCAGCATTCTGCTCTTTCTGACGCCCAGCCGTGGCAACACTGGCGCGCTGGAGATGGTGATCTTCCGCCTGGTTCAGGGCGTCGGCGGCGGCTTCCTCTTCGCCAATAGCACCGCTATTCTCACAGACGCGTTTCCTTCGCACCAGCGCGGCATGGCAATGGGCATCAATCAGGTGGCTGCCATCGTCGGGGCGCTCGCGGGCCTGATTCTTGGCGGCATCCTGGCGACTATCAACTGGCGCATGGTTTTTCTGGTCAGCGTGCCGGTTGGCCTCTTCGGCACCGTCTGGGCGTACCTCAAGCTGCGCGAGACGGCGACGGTGCGTAGTGGTCAGCGCATCGACTGGCCAGGCAACCTCACGTTCGGGGTTGGGTTGACGGTCTTGCTCCTCGGCATTACCTATGGCATTGAGCCCTATGGCAATTCACCGATGGGCTGGGGCAATCCGGCTGTCATTGGGGCTATCATTGCGGGCGTTCTGCTGCTCGCGCTCTTTATCTGGATCGAGCTTCACAGCGATCATCCAATGTTCCGCGTCAATCTCTTCCGTATTCGCATGTTCTCCTTCGGCAACATCAGCGTCTTCCTCGCATCGCTCGCGCAGGGCGGCCTGCAATTCATGATTGTCATCTGGCTCCAGGGTATCTGGCTGCCGCTGCACGGCTATAGCTTCGAGGCGACGCCACTGTGGGCGGGCATCTACATGATGCCACTGATGATTGGCTTCATGGTGATGGGACCGGTCAGCGGTCTGCTTTCCGACCGGTTTGGCTCGCGCTTCTTCTCGACGGTGGGCATGGTGCTGATGGCTCTAGGCTTCGTCGGGCTGACGCTGCTCCCGGCGAACTTCTCGTATTCGGTCTTCGCGCCGCTGCTGCTGCTGCTGGGCATCGGCCAGGGTATGTTTGCCGCGCCCAACACCACCGCCATCATGAACAGCGTTCCTCCGGAGCATCGCGGTGTGGCGTCGGGCATGCGCGCCACCTTCCAAAACGCGGCGTCGCTGCTGAGTATCGGCGTCTTCTTCAGCATCGTGACGGCTGGTTTGGCCGCCGCGCTGCCGTCGTCGCTCTTCACTGGCCTTTCCCATGCCGGACTGCCCGCGCCGCTGGCGACTGCGATCTCGCACCTGCCGCCAACCGCCGCGCTCTTCGCCGCGTTCCTGGGCTACAACCCGATGGGCACGTTGCTGCCGCCGTCGGCGCTGCACTCGCTGCCAGCCGCCAGCCAGGCAACCCTGCTGAGCAAACAGTTCTTCCCATCCCTGATCGCCTCGCCATTCATGGTGGGCCTGCACGCGGTCTTCTACATCGCGGCGGGAATGTGTCTCGTGGCCGCAATCGCCTCCTACTTCCGGGGCAAGCGCTACATCCACGGCCAGGACGATGTCATCGCGGCGGGAGCTATTGCCGCGGGCGACACGGTCGAATCGTCCTCGATTCTGGAGCCGGCGGACTAATCGCCGCGCAACGTTACCAGGCCTGTCGCTGACTCTCTGCCTCTAGTAAGAAAACAACGGCAAAAAGGATGCCCCTCCTCGAACGTGAGAAGGGGCAGTATGGCTATAGCGACCGCGGGCTCAGGCCCTATGACGACAGGTGCACCTGGGATGTCATCTCGGCGGTCTCTGGCTCCTCGATCGGGGGCGCCGCTGGCGACGGCTGAATCTCCAGGTCGTTGACGACACCCTTGACGCCCGTCACTTTCAGCGCAATGTCTCGCGCCTGATAGCGGGTGGCATTATCTTTCACCACGCCACTCAGCACAATGAGGCCGTGTTCGCAGAGGACGCCAAGGTTGCCGAGTCCTTTCGCCGCCAGCGCATCGCTCACCTGCTGCTGCAACAGCTCCACATAGATCATGTGGTCGCTCACCTCAACGACGCCCGGCGTCTGCTCCAGGGCACCCTTGGCCGCCTCGCCCGTTGTGATCAGCTCCATCGGGAAGCGATTATCGGTATAGAGATTAACGCGGCCACCCTGTACCTCTGGCTTGATCTCGTGGCGTTGGCGCTGCGACGGCACGACCTCGTTGAGGGTGCGGTCCACGTAGCGGGCAATCGCTTCGTCGGGCATATAGGCGGGCGCCTGGGCCAGATCTGACGCGCTCAGATGCAGGTTGAGCTGCGCCGAGGCAACGGTGCGCTTGCCACGCTCGGTGTACTGCCCCAGCACGAGTGTTTCGATGGGGACGACGATGGGCCGTTTTGGGGCGCCTGGGCCGCCGCCATCGAGCACGCGCACGACCAGATGCGTGGCGAATTCGGGACCCTTCTCGCCCGCGAGCGCCACCCGCACGCCCATCAGCGCGAGATCGGCAATGATGCGCCGGTCGTCTGGGGTCGCGCCCAACGTGGTATCACGGGTCAGCACGAAGGCGCCGCCGAGGTCGCCATTCAGCGCCGCTTCATCGTTCACCATTTCAGCGCGCCAGCCACCCTCCTCGGGATAGAGCAACACTGCGACCGTCACCTGGTTATCCGGCAACTGCAGCGGCTTGAGTTCTGGCGGCCAATGAGAAACCTCTTCATGGGCGCCCCGAATGCGGCGGAGAAAGAAGTAGCGAGCGGGTCCGGTGGCAGCCACCATGGAGGCTCCTTTCGCGGGATATATCCCTGGCATTTTCCAGTATTATAGCGAAATGGCGCGCAACGTCGCCAGGTGTATGCCTCGCGCACGCAAACCGCGCAGATTCAGGCACACGCTATTTTCATTATACGCCTTTGTCCCAAACGTTTTGATGATGCTCGTAGAGTCAGACGGGGCGGCGCGCCAGCAGCGAAACCCAGCCCATTGTATCTGACACGCGCATGCCGGGAACCGTGGTCACGTCCAGCATCTCCGCTCCAGCGTTTTCCAGCAGCGCGCGCGCCTCGTCAGGCGTGTAGTAGGCGAAGAAACGCTGGCCCTCGTCATTCTCCAGATGCTCGTACGTCACCATCTTTTCCGGCTCGCTATCTGGCGCGCGCCGCTTCAGAAAGACCACGATTGGCCCACCCGGTCGCGTCACCCGCACCAGCTCGCGCGCGGCTCGTGGCGCCGAGCGAAGCGGTAGATGCAGCAGCGACGCCGAGCACCAGACACCCCGGCAGCTCGCGTCGGGCAGATCAAGCCGCCGCAGGTCCATCAGCGCATAGCGAATGAAGCCCACCGGGAGCCGTCGCGCCGTGCGTTCACCCGCCTCGTCGAGCATCCCCTGCGAGATATCGACGCCAAGCACCGGCAGGCCGTGCGAGGCCAGCAACCGCGTATCACGGCCCGGCCCGCAGCCAGCATCCAGCACCGGCACGAAATTGAGGTACTCTTCGAGCGTCGCATCGTCGCCAGGGCGACCCAGGTCCGGAATCGGCTGGCGCGCGTCGTTGTCCGCCAGCAGCTCGACTAACTGCTCCATGCGCTCGACCCAGTGATCGGAGATCGTGTCGTTGCGCTCGGCATAGTTGCGCGCGACGCGGTCATATGTTGCCGTCGTGATCTCTATCGCCTGTGCAAACCGGGCTCGCGAAGCGGAATCGTCGCTCCCACCACTGTCCTCGTTACTCATCTTTTGCCCTTCATTGGTTACCCCTCGCAGCGGGGCATTATGTCGCATTGTGCTGTTCAAGTATACCTCTTTGCGCGAACGCTGAGGCGGCTGTTTTCTGTTCGCACAGAGGCGCGAAACGACGCCCAATGATGGCGACAACTTCCGAAAATTTCCGGCGCGAAAAGAATAAGATCACAGCCGGACAGATGCCCACAATCGGTGGCAGAACTCCGCTGAATGTGGTAAAATTGAACGTATTTTCTAATCGTTCTGGAACCGCAGGCACACCATGTTTGAGATCACACAAAGTCTACGACTCGTTCAGGCTCCTGGAGAGGAAGATTCGATGGAGCCAGTCAGCAACCAGCAGATCGCTGAAGTGTTGTTCAATATCGCCACCCTGCTGGAGATGCAGCAGGGCAACCCGTATCGCATCGAGGCGTATCGCAACGCCGCCCGTGGCATGTTGGCGCTTCCGATGCAGGCGACCGATGTCATTGCGCACGGCCAGCGGCTGGAGGCGCCAGGACTCGGCGACCGGTTGCGGCGCAAGATTACCGAACTGGCCACCACCGGCCAGATGACCTTCTACAACGACCTCTGCGAGGAGTCGCTGCCGGAGGATGCCCGCGATCTGATGCGCGTGCCGCATGTTGGGCCACGCACGGCCATACGGCTCTCGCAGCAACTTGATATTCACAGCGTGGAGCAGTTGGCGCAGGCGGCGGAGCACCAGCAGCTGCGCCCCTACTATGGCTTTGGCGAGCGCAGCGAGCGCCGTCTCGCCCTGGGCGCGCATAGCGTGATCGATGGTCCGCACGATCACGGCGGCGGTGATGGTCATGATGGACATCATGGCGGGCAGGCCGCCGCGTAGCAGACATTTCCGCCCTCGTCCCTCGCATTGAGAGGAGGAGGGCGGCATCTTCCCCAAGCGGAGAATCCACACGAATGCCACATGATCGACCAGCGCCCCTGGCGCGCCCTGCCGACGATGCTACACAGGATGAATGGGCCACGGATCTCTTCACCGCGTTGGACGAACAGAACGCGGAGGCCGAGCAAGAGGAAACGATCGAGGGCGAATTGCTGCCGTCCGAGGAGCGACGGGCGCCGTTCGCGCTGACCGACATAACTCACCTGCGGCTCACACCGCGCTCGTACCAGCGTGAGGCGGTCGATAGCTGGCTGCGCGCCGGGGGACGGGGCATTGTCGTGCTGCCAACGGGCGCGGGCAAGACGGTCGTCGCATTCGACGCTATCGCGCAACTGGGCGTACGCACCCTGGTAGTCGTGCCGACCATTGAGTTGCTGCGGCAGTGGCGGGCAGGCATCGCCGAACACCTCTCGCTTCCACTGGAATCCGTTGGCATTGTCGGCGGCGGCGAGCGGCACAACGGCGAGATTACCGTCATCACCTACGACTCGGCTGCCATGCCCCGTCGCAGACTTGACCGCTATGGGTTGCTCGTCTTCGACGAAGCGCATCATTTGCCCGCCCAGAGCTATCAAACCATCGCCCGCAAGGCAGCGGCTCCCTGGCGACTGGGACTCAGCGCCACGCTGGAGCGCGCCGACGGTCGCCATCACGAGCTGACCGAGCTGATTGGGCCGCTGGTCTACACCCGCGACACGGAGGAACTCTCCGCGCAAAAACATATCGCTGCCTATCGCGAGCGGCGCGTCTATGTGGACCTGACGCCGGAGGAAGAGGTACGGTATGAGGCGCTTATGGCCGAGTGGCGCTGGTATCTGGCGACGCGTCGTTCGCAGCTAGGCAACGGGCCAGGCATGTTCGCGGAACTCATTCGGCGCAGCGGGTTCGACCCGGAGGCGCGCCGGGTGTTGCGCGCCCATGCCGAGGCACGGCTGGTGGCTCTGAACGCCACTGCCAAGATTGGCGCGATCGAAGAGGTCTTGCGTCGTCACACCGGCGATAAGGTCATCGTCTTTTCCGAGTATGTTGACATGGTGGATCGCATCAGTCGGGCGCTGCTGCTGCCCGCCATCACCTATCGCACACCACCCGCCGAGCGCCGCGCCATCCTGGAAGGCTTCCGTTCGGGCGCGCTGACCAAGTTGGTGACCGGCCGTGTGCTGAACGAGGGCGTAGATGTGCCCGACGCCAACGTCGCCATCATCGCCAGCGGCAGCGCCTCGATGCGCGAGTATGTGCAGCGGCTTGGCCGGGTGCTTCGCCCGAAGCCAGAGGAAGCACTGCTCTACGAACTGATCTCGCGCCGCACCACCGAGCGCAACGCCGCCCGACGGCGACGGCCAACCCGTCGCAAGGAGTAATCGCACATGCTGAAGCTGACCGATCTGCGCAAGACGACCCGCCGCAGCGGCGCCGATGGGTTACGCGTCGTCTACCCACGATTCCTGCGTGATGCCACACTCGCGCCGCGCATCGAGATGGCCATACGCTACATGGAGCGGATGCTGGGCCAGCCGCGCCGGGCACTCGACGACGAGGTCATTGTCCAGCTATTTGGCGACCACAAAGTGGCTCGCTGTCTGGTGGCCTGCCTTGGCGCGCACTATCGCCATCGGCCACGGTCGCTTGGCGAGGTGTTGCCACCGGAACAGGTGGCGTCATTGGCGGCACAGGGCATCACCAATGCGAGCGAACTGCGGCTCTGGCTGTTCCGCCGGGTGAATCGCGAGTTGGCGGGCTTTGCTGGCGGCGAGGACCGCGCCAGTTTCCTTGCCGCTTCCGGACATGAGCTTGGGCTGGATGCCGAAATGCTCGACAAGCTGATCGCGCTCGACGCGCCGGAGCAGGCAATACTCGTACGCACAGGCTCGCGGCCCGCCGCGGAAGACATCATCGCGCGCTACAACTACGCGGTGACGACGGCGCTGCTGGCCCAGGCTTCCCTTGTCCGGGTGAACCTCACCCACGCGCTATCACCACGCGACACGGCGTCGGTGCTTACGCTTGCCGGGCGACTTGGCGTCTCCGTCGAACTGGGCGGGCGTGAGTTGGTGCTGCATGGACGGCAGGATGCGCTGGAAAGCTGGACACGCCACGGCGGCAAGTTGGCGCGACTGCTCGCGCTGCTGGTGATGGGCGGAATGGCTGCCCGCAGTGGCGAAGCTCTAGTGACGGCGCCGCAGGGGGGCCAATGGCTCTTCCGCATGGACGGCGAGACGTTCGGCTTTCTGGGCGCGACGACAACGCCGCAACTCGATCTCGCGGAACTGTGCGCGGGCTTTGACCTGACGGAGAGGTTACTCGCCGATGCCGCTACGGTGCGGCGGGCTGGCGATCTCGACGGGTGGTCGCTGCGCCGCATGAATGAGCCAATGGCAGCCAGCGGACGGCTTTCTCTGGCACTCGGCCAGTTCATACGTGGCGATACGCGTGTCGCGCTGCTTCCCATTGGGACACAGTCTGGTGAAGGACTATTTGCCGAACTGGCCCATCTCACCGAGGTCACGCCCGCAGTGATTGTAGCTGTCGATGAATTACCGAATAACGGACGCGAATCGCTCCTTACGAACGCGCTGCGCTACGAAGGACGGCACGACATGCTCCGTCTGCCAGCGATGCTCGACCATGCGATTGCGAATGTCGAGCGGCGGGCAAGCTCGGCGCGATTCGATGCGCTCTGTGACGAGGCGGCCAGCACTGGCGTGCTGACGGAGCCAGCATTGGCCCATCGGATTGGCTGCGCGGAAGAGGATATCGCGGAACGGCTGGCAGAGAAAACCGCCCGCATGTCATTCCAGCGGCGAGGCCTCGAATACGTTGAAGGATTTGGTCTCTGCACACGCGAGATGCTCGCTCGGGTGCGCCGCGCCGCCAGCGAAATTGGTGAACTGCGCGAGAATCCGCAGGTTGGCAACGCCTGGATGATGCGCACACTTGGACGAAAGCTGCGCGAGGTGACCGGCGCGCATGAGGGCATCGAATGCCTGATCGCCTGGCTCGGCGCCGCGTGAGCCAATCATATCATCAAGCACCCGAAAACGACTGTCACTTTGCATACGACAAATACGCGAACCATCTTGTAGTTACGATTTCGCGTTTGGTACGTTGATAATCGTAACGAGGTAACATCGCATCGCGATGCAGGTCGCGCTTCCCTTTCCCCTGGATGCGTCACGATACATCCTTCCTCGCCGCACCATTCCTTGCCCGAATCTGAAGGAACCACTTTCTGGGCTGGCGTGCGCTCGCTTTCCAGCACGGGTGCAAGTGAAGGGCGTGGCGTTGCGGCTTGCGCGCTCCGCCCGAAAGTGAACACATCGTGGTGTTCGCGGAGGGTTAGGCACATGAAGAGATTTTGGGCTGTGGGCGCGCTCATCCTGACGGTCGCGGTTGCCGTCGCCATCTTCGTTATCCCCGCACTGGCAGCGCCGTCAGGTGGAACGACGGCTCACACAAACGAGCGTTCAGCGCAGACAGCGGCGCGACTATTTAGCATGGAGCATCAGCACGGCATCGCGGTAAGTGGCTCGGCCCAACTGGAGAGTGACCCGTTCGCGTATTCATGCGCAAGCTACGGCGCAACGGACAGCAACCTGGTAGTCGAGGTTTCCGAGGCGATCGTGAACGACGCCGATTCCGGCGAGGCGGGCAACTATTGGGCGTTTGATAAAGTCAATCGCTCCATCACCATCTGGAATGTCGGGCCGGGTCAATACTGCATTGTGGTGAACTACTATAAGTCTAGCTTCCAGGCGATTGCTGGCCAGACAAGCCCCGGCTTGGGCGGCACACTCTCTGGAGAGGAGTACGGCAGTTTCAAAGGCACGGCGCTCTTTACCGTCAGCGGCCAGTTCGCCCCGAGCGATCCGACGGTCTGGCCGGCCGAGGGCAGAGTCAATGGCGGCGTCCCGGTTGACTATCAGTGCGATGTCAATGGCAATTGTCCCGGCTACGTGAGCTTCCTCGGCAAGTATTTCAACACCGACGATCCCTCGTTCAATTACGCCGAGCCGCAGTGGGGCTGGAAATATGTCGGGCTCGATAGCGGCAGCGGCACGAAGCATCCGACCTCCACCGGCACATGGATCAACGCTTACACTGGCAATTCAGGCGACATCTTAGACGTCGATTAGCTGGCGCGCCAGCACGAACACCAGCAGCCGCTCCTCGAATCAAAGGGGCGGCTGCCTCACCGCTGCCACTATGGCGCGAAGCTGACCGCCGAATAGATTTCGCGCAGGAAGCGGCTGGGGACGGTCGTCAGCAGACGTGTCTCGACGAAGCCATTCGCCAGTGAGAGTTTCTGCCACGTCGGATAGGACAGCGGAAAGGGCACCCAGATGTTGCCTTTGTCCGCGTTGTACTCCACCAACACCAACCGGCCACCAGGCTTGAGCATCCCGCGCACCTGTTGCAGCACCAGTTCTTTGCGGCGCTGGAAGTGCAGCGAGTTCGCCATCACGATGCCGTCGAGTTGACGCAGATCGAGCGGCTTCGCGAAGTCGGCCACGCGTTGCTCCAGGTTGACCGCCGGGAAGCGGGCCTGCATCACGTCTCGCTGTTCGCGTAGTGCTCGGGTGTCGGTATCCACGGAGCAGATGTGACCGCCAGCACCCAAGAGATCGGCTAGCGCCAGCGTGAACGCGCCGCTCCCGGAGCCGAGATCTGCCCAGACGCCTCCGCCGCCGATGACGCCCTCGCGAATCAGCCGGACATGGTCGCTGTGATTCATGGAACTATTCCTCGTCGCCGAGGAAGCGGTACACCAACTTCTGGAAATGGGCCAGCGCTTTTTCCGAACGCATCAGGCGACCACGATCGAAGAAGCCCGAGCGCAGTCCGCGCTGGACCGACTCGCAGAGCACGACATCTTCCTCCTGCACCTGATCGATGAAGCGGGTGAACTCCTCGACCTCATGCTCGGCCACGGCATCGGAGAAGCAGTATTCGTAGATGGCGAGCGTCCGGTTGGTGTCTACCGGCAGAAAAAGATTGAGCGAGACATTGCCGGGACCGGGAGAGATATTGAGTGTGAAGTTTGGCCACAGAAACGCGTAGAATCCCGCCTCGACCTCGCCAGTGATGTCATAGAGGCCCGCTGTCCCCAGGCGCGCCGAGTCGTTGACGGGACCCGCCTGCGTCGAGAAATACTCGTATTCGGCCACTGAATAGCTCTTGAGATCGATCAGGTCGCTGAAGCCAGTATGCGCCACCGGGCAGTGGTAGCACTCCAGATAGTTGTCGACCACGACCTTCCAGTTGGCGACGATGTCATAGGTGCGGCGTACCCGTCGCCGGATCGCGTCGAACCGCAGCCCCGTGGCATCCACCAGCGCGGGCAGGTCGCCAAGCACGCTCGCCAGTGACGGCGCGGCGCGGTCGGGGTTGGCGAAGATGAACGGTCCCCATGCCGCCACCTGCACGGGCACCAGCGCGTAACAGGTGGCGTCGAAGTCCGCCTCGTCACGCATGCCGGGCGCGGCGCGCAGCGAGCCGTCGAGATTGTAGGTCCACGCGTGGTAGCCGCACTGTAGCGTCTGGCGGTTGCCACACTCGGCGTTCACGAGTTGCGATCCGCGATGACGGCAGACATTCACGTAGCCGCGCAGGGATCCTTGCTGGTCGCGCGTCACGATGATCGGCACATCGCCCGCCCGCGCTGTGAAGAAGTCGCCAGATGCGGCCACCTGCTCGGTCAGCCCGACATATTGCCAGCTACGGCGAAAGATGCGCTCCTGCTCGCGCGCGTAGAACGCTGGGTCGGTATACCACGTGGCGGGCAACGTCTCGCCACGGCTAAGTGCTGCGAGATGGTCGCGGGTGCTGGTGGGTTTCGTGCTGATAGTCATCGGCGTCTTTCCTTTCGACGGCTTTGGCGCAGCAATTGGTTCGTGCATGGTCCAGTGTCGCTGGCGAGAAGCACTTCTGTCAACGTCCCCTTGACGTGGGAGTGCTTCTCCAGATACGATCGTTCGCGTATGGTGATTCTGGTCAATCTCGCCCTGTAGGCCTGGCGCTGAGCCTGCGAGGGCGGTCACTTGCTCCGGTCGTGGTCCTCGAATGCGCGATAACGGAGATGCGCCGCCGCGAACTCACAGCTCATGCCACATGCTGGTATGGGCGATGTGCGTGCTATCCGATACCCTCCTGATAGCTTCGGCTCTCCATCTACCAGGCCTGCCCCCATTCGCCGCACTGCCACATCCATGTCAATTCGAGGATCACCACACCTCACCATGTTGGAGAGCACTGCTATGTCTGTTCGATTGCTATCACGCCTGAAAGCGCGTTATCCCGTTCAGGGGCTCTGGCGTCACCCTGATTTTCTCAAGCTCTGGACGGGCCAGAGCGTCTCGCTATTTGGCTCGTTGCTCACGCGGTTTGCGCTGCCATTGCTGGCTGCGTTAGTGCTGCGTGCCGGGCCCGCGCAAATGGCGCTGTTAGCCGCTGCCGAGGTGGCGCCGGGGCTAGTGCTGGGATTCATCGCGGGCGTCTGGGCCGATCGAGTGCGCCGCCGTCCGCTGATGATTGCCGCCGACGTTGGGCGGGCGATCGCGCTCGTCTCGATTCCAGTGGCTGCCGCGCTGGGCACGCTCCGTATCGAACAACTCTATCTCGTCGCCATGTTGGTCAGCGTCTGCGGCGTCTTTTTCGATGTCGCCTATCCAGCGTATCTGCCGACGCTGCTACGCCGCGCTGACCTCGTCGAGGGCAACAGCAAACTGGTGTCGAGTGAGGCGCTGGCGGAGGTGTCGGGGTGGAGCATTGCCGGTATTCTGGTGCAGGCCGCGGGCGCGCCACTGGCGATTCTGGTAGATGCCGCCACGTTCGTCGTCTCGGCCATCTCGCTGGGATCCATCCGCGCGCGCGAGTCGTTAGCCGCCAGCCAACACGAGCGGCGATATGGCATGGCGCGTGAGGTGGCGCAGGGGCTTCGATTTGTCGCCGCCGACCGTGTGCGCCGGACGCTGGCAGCCGCGGGCGCGCTCGATACGCTGTTCGGCAACGCGCTTGGCGCATTGATCACACTCTACCTCGCCCGTGATCTGCATCTGGCGCCGGTCGTGATGGGCGCGATCTACGCCGTCGGCGGAGTCAGTGCGTTCGTCGGGTCGCTCGTCGTCCCACGGATTGCGCGGCGCTGGCCACTTGGGCGCATCCTGCTGGGCTCGATGCTGCTCTATACGCTGGGCGCGTTTACAGTTCCACTGGCGAGCGGGCCAGCGGCTCTGGCGATTGCGCTGCTGGTGGGCGGACAGTGTCTCGATGCGGCGCACACCATCCATAGCGTTACGAAGCTGAGCTTCTTCCAACGGACGACGCCGGACCCGATGCAGGGACGGCTCCATGCAACGCTGCGCGTGGTCGAGGGCGCGGCGACGCTGGCCGGATTAGCCCTCGGCGGCATCCTGGGTCAGTCGCTCGGTGTGCGCGCGACGCTGTTTGTAGTCTGCGCGGGCAAACTGCTGGGGCCGCTGCTGCTGGCGCATCCGGCGGTGCGGCAGTTGCGCGATGATGAATCGCTTTGAGATGTTATCGTTTGGCGAGCGCGCCCGCGCCTGAAGACCCCGGTGAGCTTCTGTGCTGGCCCTCATTCGCCGCGACATTCGTGCTGCGGTGAGTCTCTCGCGTGCAGCAATAACCCATGCGAAACTGGTGTGACGACAAATGAGGGCGAATGGGGGCGATGGCATCACACCGCGGGCAAGAATCCCTGTTCGCCATAGTCGCCCCCAAGCACGGCAGCGGCAGGCGCGCCTAGCCAGCGATCGAGCACGGTGGCGTAGATCGAGCGGAAATCGGTGGTGTGGACGAGATTGCCATTGGCGTCGAGTGAGGTGAGGTCGGGCGGTTCACCATAGATGCCTCCCTGCACGGCGTTGCCTATCACGAACAGCGGCGCCGCGGTGCCATGATCGGTCCCCTGGCTGGCGTTCTCTTCCACCCGCCGCCCGAACTCAGACCAGGTCATCACCACGACGTCATCCGCCTTGTTGTGCGCCTGCAGGTCGGCATAGAAGGCTGCCAGCCCTTCGGCGAAGTGCTTGAGCAGATTGGCTTGGGCGCTATCCTGCGCGCTGTGGGTGTCGTAGCCGCCCATCGTCACATAGCCGACGCGCAGACCCAACCCCTGCCCGATCACCTCCGCCAGCAATTTGAGACCCCTGGCGAAGCCGGTATCAGGATACTGCGCGCTCGGCACATAGCTGGCAATGGCAGCATCGAGCGTTCGCGAGCCGCTTACGGCTGACTGCGCCGTGGCATCGAGCAGCGCGGCGTACGGCGCCGACCGTGGATAGGTGTTATAGAGCTTGAGCAGCGTCGTTACCCGCGCATTGGCTCCATGTGCGCTCATGTCGCCTTCAGGGTCGGACTGCAGCCGATAGGTTCCAGCCGACTCCACCACCGGAACCTCGGCGCTGAGGGCATTTAGCGCGATCGGCAGCGCCGTGCCGACGGCAAGCGACTGGAACGGGTGCCCGTCTCTATCCACCATCCCGGCGACATATTTGCCAAGCCAGCCCTGGCCGCCCTGGCCGTTCAGGTCGAGCGTCTGCCAGATGTCCATCGAAGCGAAGTGCGATAGGTTCGGATTTGGATAGCCTACGCCCTCGATCGCGGCCAAGTGGCCCTGCTGCCAGAGCGGCATGAGCGCGTCGAGCGATGGATGCAGGCCAAGCCGTTGATTGAGCGGCAGCACGGCGGTCTGCGGGATGGCAATCGTTGGCCGCGCCGCATAGTATGCGCTATCGGTATAGGGCACCAGCGTATTCAGCCCGTCGTTGCCCCCCGCCATTTGCACGACGATCAGCGTGCGGCTCTGGGCGGCTTGCGCCCAGCTTGCGCCCTCCTGTGCGGCGTTGCGCGCGGCCAGCACCGCGCGCGAAAAGACGGCGGGCATCATCATGCCCGCGCTGACGGCCAGCAGGCCATCGCGAATCATGGCTCTCCGGCTGAATTGCATGGAACCTTGCCTCACGTTCCCCGTTAGTTCATCTGGTATTCTGGCAGCGACATCAGCAGATAGAGCATTTCCGCCGTCGCGCCCGCCGAGATCCTGGGTCCGCCCGCCAGCGTCAATGTAGCGCCCCCACGAATCGGGCTCTTCGTCAGCGCATCCGCCAACACGGCGCGGCGACTAGCGTCGAGCGTGTTATCCAGCAGCAGCGCAACGTAGTAGCGCACCAGATCATCGGCGCTGGCAATCTTTTGCTCGCTGATCGTCTGCTGAATCGCCACCTGCGCGTTGGACGACGTCAGGCGCGTATGGACACCTTTTGGCGGCTTGCCACCCGCCGCGACGCGCACCAGGACATCCGCGAAATTTATGCGAGTGATCCATGTCTGCGTTGACATCCATACCGGGCTTGCGCCATCGCCGGGCCAGCCCGCCACACTCGGCGGCTCCAAAGGCACCTGGCCCATTGTGGTGAGCACGTCGGGTAGCGCGACGCCATCGGTCTCCAGCCCCAGGGACCGTATCGCGCCCACGACGAACTCCAGCGGACTCTTGACGCGCGCACGATAGGCCTTCGCGCTGGTGAACGCGGGCGCGGTGAACATGGCGCGTACCATCGCCGCGATGCTGTGATCGTGCTGGTAGTAGGCGTCGGCCAGCGGTTTGAGGTCCTGCGGGCTGGGATTATCGTAGACGAAGAAGCTCCACATCCGGCGCGCAAGGTGCATACCGGTTGCCGGATGAGCGCATACCAGGCGTACGATATCCTCCACAGCCATCGGGCCGGTCTGCCCGAGGAAAGTGACCGGGCGATCATAGTGGCGTTCGGGGACGAAGTGCGCGCCATCGTCTTTGACAATCCAGCCCGTCAACGCCAGCGCGCCCTGGCGAACGTCGTCCTGCGTGTAGTTGCCGATGCCCATGGTGAACAGTTCCATCAACTCACGCGAATAGTTCTCGTTGGGCGAGTCGCGGAAGCTGGCGCGGCCATCCAACCAGTAGAGCATCGCCGGATCAATCGTCATCGCGTGCACCAGGTCGTCGAAGCGCCCCATGCACTTGGCGCGGAGTGTCTGATTCTGCTCGATGAGAAACCGTCGGCGCGGCTTCAGACCGATCCTGACGAGGCTGCTGGTCAACACGCCATGCCAAAAAAGCGTCATCTTCTCTTCGAACGGGCGCTCGCTGTAGATCATCCGTAGCACGACCCAGCGAATCAGATCAACTCTTTGAGTGAAGTCGAGATGAAGCGCCTGAAGCCGCGCATCAAGCGCCGCATTGGCGACGTCACCGAAGTTGAGCAACTTATCCAGCGTTCCGACGACTCCGAGCGGCAGATATGTTTCGAGATCCTTTGGCGATGCGCCGAATCCGGCCCGCCGCAAGAGGTGTCCGATCTGCGCGGCATCCTGATGGAAGAGCGCCCCCAAAAGACCCGACGGCTGATGCTCGATGAACGCGACAGCGCCGGAGCCGAGCAATCCAAGGCCGACGGCGCCCGCACCCGCGCCGACGAGCAGCTTGCGGCGGCTCACTCCGCGGCGGGAGTTGCCACCCTGCGACGTTGCGGGAATGGTGGCGTCGCTGGTGGTAGTCGCGCTGTCCGTCGTGTTCGTCAACTCCTGGATCTCTGGCAGACGCCAATCGTTCTGCTGGAGTGGAGACGCGGGCGTTGTTGGTATGCCATCCAACGCTTCGCTGGATCGTCTCCCTTGTCTC